>CAUUAF010000063.1:0-10136 GCA_963543085.1 uncultured Treponema sp.
TCTAAATAAATTTCTTTTCGTCGCAGGGGCTGAAAGCCCCTGACACGTTGCGGTTGTGTATACAACCGCAATCTAAATAAATTTCTTTTCGTCGCAGGGGCTGAAAGCCCCTGACACGTTGCGGTTATGACTACAATCCAATATTCCAAGTATACCAAATGATTTTTATAAAAAAGTTATTTTCTTGTAAAGAATTAATTTTTTTTGTATAATAGAGGAATGGGAAAGGTTTTTGTATTTGTAAACCAGAAAGGTGGTGTTGGAAAGACTACTTCGGCAATCAATTTGGGCTCTTATATAACATTAATGGGAAAAAAGACTCTTTTAATTGATTTTGATCCGCAGGGAAATATGTCGTCTGGTGTTGGAATAAAGATAAGAAATCCTTCTATATATGAAGCCCTCATTAAAAAAGTAGAAATAGAAAAAACTATACAAGAAACTGCAATAAAAAATCTTTTTATTATTCCTGCTTCTATAGACTTATCTGGAGCCACGATAGAATTTGTGGATGCAGAAAGAAGAGAATTTTTCTTGTTTGATGCACTCAGAAAAATACGGAATGAATATGACTACATCTTGATTGATTGTCCTCCTTCGTTGGGGCTTTTAACACTCAACGCATTGGCTGCAGCGGATTCGGTGCATATTCCTTTGCAATGTGAATATTTTGCAGTTGAAGGGTTGAAACTATTGCTTGAAACAATTCATAGAGTTCAAATAGGTATAAATCCAAAGTTGAGGGTAGGTGGTGTTTTCTTCACTATGTATGACCCTCGTACAAATTTAGCTCAAGATGTAGTTCGTCAAGTGCGAGCCTATTTTGAGGGGAAAAATGTGCTTCTTAAGACAATAATTCCAAGAAATGTGAAATTATCAGAAGCTCCATCTCATGGAAAACCCATCTGTACCTATGATGGTAAGTGTCTAGGGGCGTTAAGTTATAAAAAACTTGCAGAAGAGGTGCTAGCTCGTGGGTAAAGCTTTAGGTAGGGGCGTAGACGCTATATTTGGAGATTCTAACATTGATATTGTTGAAAATAAAGAAAAAGTCATTCCATTAATGCTAGATCCTCGTGAGTTAAAGCCTAATCCATATCAACCTCGTCGTTATTTTGATGAAAATTCTCTTGAAGAGTTGAGCAATTCTATAAAAACACATGGACTCATTCAGCCTGTTGTTGTACAAAAAGATAGTGATGGTTCTTATTTCATAATAGCAGGAGAGCGTAGAACAAGAGCTAGCATTATGGCAGGCTTGGAAAAGATTCCTGTAGTTATTTCTGATGTTAAAGATGAAAATAAACTTGAGGTGGCTTTAATAGAAAATATTCAGAGAGAAGATTTAAATCCAATTGAAGAAGCTCAAGCGTATCAGGCTATAATTGAAATGGGAAATTTAACTCAAGAAGAATTGAGTTTTAGAGTTGGAAAAAGACGTTCAACAATAACCAATGCCATAAGACTTTTGCAATTGCCTGCTGAAATGCAAGTAGCATTAAAGGAAGGAAAGATAAGTTCAGGTCATGCAAAGGCTCTTTTGAGTGTTGAAGATGTGCCTAAACGTGCTGAGCTTTTTAAAGAGATTATAGAAAAACACATTTCTGTTAGGCAAGCTGAAAGTAGGGCGTCTAGTATTTTGAAGGCGAAAAAAGCTATCAAAACTTTGTCAAAAGAAAAAGCAAAGGATAATGATATTAAGGATATAGAACAACAGTTTATTGAAAGGCTTGGCACTAAAGTTGCAATAAAAGGTGGACTTGAGACTGGCGTTATAGAGATTTCTTATTTTACAAAGGATGGTCTTGATCATCTTTATGAAATGATCGTTAAGAAATAAATGCTTTTTTCTGGCTATTGTTTAAGATGAAATTTAATAAAAACTCTATTGATTAAAATGAGGTTTTGATATAACCTACAAGGTCTATTATAAATTTGGATGTTTTCCTTAAATTTGGGAGAGACTATGACAGCTTTGAATGTTATATTGTTAATTTTGTTTGTTGTTACTTGTTTGCTTATTGTATTTTTGGTTCTCTTACAGAACGAAGAAGGCGATAGCATTGGAGGACTTTTTGCTGGAGGTAGTAATTCTGCTTTTGGTTCCAAATCTGGGAATGTCTTAACTAAATCAACATACATTTTAGTTACAATCTTTTTTGTTTCTAGCTTTTTGTTGGCAGTTCTTAATAAATCTTCTTATGGGAATGTTCAAGGTGTGCAAGAAGAAGGTCAGAAAATTCAAACTGAAGGAGCAACTCCTTGGTATGATGAGTCAAATGACAATAATAAGGAAGAATCTACAGAGATGTCTCAAGAAACAGCTCCATCTGATGTAGAATCTTCAGATAATTCTTCACCAGATGGAACTGTGGAACCTACAGAAACAGAGACTCCATCAAATTAAGGAGAGCTTATGCTTCTTGCTAGTGTTTTTCATCCAGATATAATAAAGGTTCCTTTGGAAAGTGTTGAAAAAGATGAGGTTATTGAGGAATTAGTGGATGTTTATATTCGTTACGATTCTTCTGCAGATAGAAATACTATTTTGAGAGCGTTGTTGGCTAGGGAAAAACAAGGAAGCACTGGTATAAAAAAAGGAATTGCGTTGCCACATGCTCGAATAGTTGGGTTGAAGCGACCAATAGGAATTGTGGGAGTTTCTCAAAAAGGTATTAACTATGATTCAATAGATGGTAATCCTGTGTATTTAGTGTTTATGTTGCTTTCAAATCCTGAAAAGTGTGATGAGCATTTGCGAATTTTAACTTCTGTGAACTCCCTTCTAAGTGATAATAAGTTTTTGAATGATATGTTAGAGCAGACTACAGGAGATGCTATCTATAATCTTATTTCAAAATATGAAGTTGCAATGTTGGAGAGTGATTTTTAAAAATGAACGAAGACATATTTAATAGTCTTTTAGATGTGGAACAAGATGCCAGTAATATGGTGTTTGAGGCACAAGTTGAAGCTGATGATAAGATTGAGAGTCTTAAAAAAGAAATAGATGAGAAATATAGACTTATCCACGATGAAATAGTTCTAAAATTAGAAGGCGTTTTCGAAGAGCAGAAAAAACTTATAGATGAGTCTAGTAAAAAAGAATTAGACACGTATAAAAATAGTTTAACTTCCATAAAACCTGATTTCGTTTCATTTAATAAGACTTTAGATGATTATTTTTTTTCACGAGTGACTTCGAAAAATGTACGACCCAACGACTAAAGAGTATGTTTTTGCAAAGGCTCATGGTATGTGGGCATCTTCTTTTATTTCAGGACGTGTAGCAGAAATACGAAATGTCAAGTCTGTTGGGGATTTATATCGAGTTGTTTTTGAAGAAGATCCACCGCTTATTCCTGAGGCTTCATTAACAGACCTAATAGAAGAAAAGCTTACAGTGCGAACAATTGATCATTATATAAAGCTTCTATCCCTGTATGATAGGTCATACGATCTTTTGAATTTCCTTCTGTATGAGTATGAACTGATCAATCTAAAAGTTGCAATGTCTCAATTGAGAGAAAAAAATGAAGATTCTTCTTTTATTATAGATATACACTCTTATTCACCTCTTAATTGGAATTTGTGGCCATCTCTTAAAGATGTGACGAAGGGCTCGTTGTTCTCTTTTTTTTCTGATGTTGTGTCTGTTGAAAAACAAGTGGAAAGAGAAATGGCTCTTGATAATGCCTATTATAAAGCTATGTGGGATGCTTTTAATCTTCTTTCAGAAGATGATTATGACGCATGTAGTCAATTAGTTATAAAAGAGTTTTTATTGCATAATATAGTGTGGGTTTTGCGTCTTCGCTTTTATTATGGTTTTAGAGATGAGCAATTAGAAAAATACTTACTAGGTAATTGGGATGAAAAAAGCAAAAGATTATTGTGTGAGCCATGCTATTTTGCTTTTGAAGCAAACCTTGATGATAGAGATGCTTGGAAAGATTGGAAGTTTGAATGGCTAATAAATCCATATCAAGATGATGTTGCATGGAGGCTTGACCCTAGATATGCACAATCTGTTGCTGATAGATATTTATATGATTTGGCTTTGAGAGTTTTTCATAATAGAGATAATCCTGTTTCTCTTTTGTTTTCATTTTTTAAGTTGAAACGTGGAGAAGAATATTTTATTAGGCAGGAGTTGGAAAAATTGAAGGTTGGAAAAAATATGCCTTTTGAGGCTGTTATGGAAGATAGGGATGCTTAAAAAATGCGTAAAGATGGAAAAATGAAGTTATTAGAGCTAGTTATTCTAAAAGATGATGTAAACACAGCTATGGAATATTTAGGGAAGTCTGGTGCTTTTCAAATGTATAAAAAAGATAATGAAGAAGTTCAAGTTGCTAACCCATACAAGGATATTTTTGACCATCTTAGGGTGTGTGCTTCTTATTTGAACTTAAAAACAGATGATTTAACTCTTGATGATTCTTCATTTCCAAGTAAAGAAGATACTGATGAGGCAAATAGAATTATTCATGAAGTGGATGCAATGCAACATTCTCAGGCAGAACTTAACTTGGTGTTGGAAAAAGCAGAGGCAGCTTATAATGAAGCAAACGCTTTTTCACGTCTTAAGTTGCCATATAATGAAGTTGACGCTTTGACATTTTTAACTATTCGCATAGGAAAGATTCCTCCTTCTTCTTTTGAATCTCTTAACTTTTCTGTTGGTAATAGGGCTTTGATTATTCCTCTTAATGAAGATGGTAGCAGGATAGTTGCAGCGTCTTCTAAAAAAGGGCGTTTTGCATTGGATACTGAGTTGAAAAAAGTTGATTTTGTTCCTATGGAAATTTCTAAAGATTTTAAGGGAATGCCAGGTGATGTTTTGGAGGCTCTCACAAATAACATTAAAGAACAAAGAGAAAAAATTGAAGAACTAAAAGAAAAAATAAAAACTTATGCTTTTTCTAATGAAAAAGTTATCATAGATTTATTGAAGAAAATGTCGTTAGGTTATCAGGTAGTTCATGCTAGATTTAACCTTGATGAAGCTCAAGAAGTTTATAGACTACGTGGTTGGGTTGCCTCTTCTGATGTGGAATCAATGGCGAAAGATTTGGATGCACTTACAGAAGGACGCATTGCATTGCAAGCTTATGAAACTGATGAAGTGCCAGATGTAAAAAATGGAGTAGAAAAAGTACCTGTCAACTATAAGCATAATAAAGTTGTGAAAAGCTTCGAAAGAATGGTCTTTAGTTATGGCATTCCTCTTTATGGAACTATTGACCCCACTCCAATTGTCGCAGTTTTGTTTACATTACTTTTTGGAATTATGTTTGGAGATTTAGGGCAAGGCATGGTGATTTTCTTTGTTGGTGTGTTCCTTTATTTTTCTAAAACCCAATTTGTCAAAGATTGGAAAAAGTTTAGCTTTGTCTTTATGGGAATGGGCTTATCTAGTATGATTATGGGGCTTTTAACAGGTGAGTTTTTTACCAATCATACTCTTTTGATTCCCTTTAGCAGGGCTGTTACAGGACTTTTTGGTAATAGCCAAGATCACATTTTACATTTAATGCCTGAAAGTGGTGCTGTTCTAAAGCTTATGTATTTTTTTGGTTTTACTATGGCTATTGGTTTTATCATCAATTCGCTTGGAATTATCATCAATATAATAAACAACATAAAACTAAAACGTATAGATAAAGTATTGCTTGGAAAAACAGGCTTGGTCGGTCTTGCATTTTTTTGGTATGTGGTTTTTATGATAGCACGTATTGCTATTACTAAAACAAGGGTTTCGATGTTTGATAGTATTTTTATTGCTATTACGATTTTGTTAGTGTTTTTGGGAGAACCATTAGAAAGAATTATCAAAAAAGAAACACCAATTTTTGAAAATGGAATATTTGCAGGTGTTATACAAGGCTTTGTTGAAATTTTGGAATTGCTTTCAACATTTATTTCTAATTCTGTGAGTTTTTTGCGTGTTGGAGCTTTTGCCTTATCTCATGCGGTTTTGAGTTTTATCGTTTTTAAGCTTACTGACTTAGTTGGTGGCTACCTTTCTATGGGGCTTTTGGTGAGCATTGTTGGTAATGCTATAATCATTTTACTAGAGAGTTTGATTGTTTCGATTCAAGTGATTAGGCTACAATATTATGAGTTTTTTTCAAAGTTTTTTACAGAAACAGGTGTTGAATTTAAACCTTTTAAGTTTGAATATAAAAGTGTTTAACTACATAGATAAAGATATGATAGTGATTTTGGAGGAATATATAAATGGATAAAAGAAAATTTATTTTAATTTTTCTAGTTTTTTCATGTTTAGCTCTTTTTGCAGCTCCTAATGAAGAGACTTCAAACAATGAGAAAGAAGTGCAAGCTCAGGTTTCTTCATTTAAGTATTTGTCTGCAGCTATTGCTGTAGGTATTGCTTGTCTTGCTGGTGGTTTTGCTGTTGGAAAAATTGGTGCTGCTGCTATGGGAGCAATGAGCGAAAAACCAGAACTTTCAGGAAAAGCAATACCTTTTGTTGGACTTGCAGAAGGTATTTGTCTTTGGGGATTTTTGGTTGCTCTTTTGATTATGCTACTTTAGTGTATGACATATAGTATTATTGCAGAACGTGAACTTGTGGTAGCTTTTTCTCTTGTTGGTGTGAAAGGTTTTATTGCAACTTCAAGAGAAGAGGCTTTGCTTCATTTTAATTCTCTAACATCAGGGACTCCTTCTGATATGCATGGAGTAAAAATCTTGATTATTAGCGAGCAAATTAGCGAATATCTGCATGATGAAGTAACTCAATGGCAGCTAAAAGGTGATTATCCACTAATTGTGGAAATTCCTTGTTTGCAAGGTTCAATGGAAGGAAAGAAATCTTTGCAAGATGCTATTAGAGAAGCTGTTGGTGTGCATATTTAAGGGTTAAGCATTATGGAAGTTTTACATTCAACTGATATTATTGGCGAAGAAATAAAAGAGGAAGCTAGAAGAAAGGCAGATCGCATATTGAAAAATGCCGACCTAGAGATGGAAGCTTTAAAAAAAGACTTAGATGAGAGACTTGAAAAGCTAGAAGAAGAGCAAAAAGGAATTTATAACGATAAAACACAAAAATATAAGGATTCTGTTTTTGTAACACTGCCTTTAAAGAAATGGAAAGAAAAGGTTGAATATGTTGAAAATGTTTTAAATGAAGCACTAGAAGCCTATTTTGTATCTCTTGGTGCTGATAAGAAGTTAGAGATTATAAAAATTATGCTAGAGAGATTTAAGGTAATAGTTGATGATAAAACTATTACACTTAAGTATGCAGGTTTTGATAGAGAAAAGGTGAGAGAGTTAGTTGCTAGTGTTTTTTCTAATATTGATATAAAAGAATGCAAAGAAGCTTCGTATTCTGAAAAATATTTTGCGGGAGTATATGAAGGACTAATTATAGAAGATGTTGAAAGAACTTTTATATGCAAGGCTGGAATGGAACAAGCAAAAAAGAATGTTTTTAGTGAGAAAAAAGAAAAGTTGGCAAAAGCGTTATTTGGGGAGTCTTTAAGTTGAGTAAAACTATAAAAGGATATGTAACACGTGTTTTAGGTCCTATAATCTATGCAAAGGGCATGTCTTTATGTGGACTATATGATGTTGTGGAAGTTGGAAAAGACAAACTTACTGGGGAAATTATAAGACTTTCAGGAGATGAGGCAACAATTCAAGTTTATGAAGACGACACAGGTCTTCATGTTGGAGATGAAGTAATTTGTCTTTTACGTCCACTTTCTATTATGCTAGGACCAGGACTTATTGGGAATATTTATGATGGTATTCAGCGACCGTTAAGTGAACTTTTCTCAAAATATGGATATTTTTTAAAGTCAGGGGAGAAGGCAAGCCCTTTGGATGAGAAAAAGAAGTGGCATTTTGTTCCTTCTTTTAATAAAACAGAACTTCCTATGAAATTCAAACAAGGCATGTGTTTAGGCTTTGTTCAAGAAACTTCGTCAGTTAAACATAAGATAATGATTCCTCCTCATATTGAAGGTAAGCAAGTTACTTTTTTGGTAGCAGAAGGGGATTACACAATTAATGAAATAATAGCAAAGACTGAGTTGGATGAACCTATTTATATGGCTCATTATTGGTCTGTTAGAAAGATGAGACCTTTTGAAAAAAAACTAACAGCTAGAGAGCCTCTTTTGACGGGTACTCGTGTAATTGATGTATTTTTCCCTATTGCAAAAGGTGGTGTTTCTTGCATACCTGGTGGCTTTGGTACGGGAAAGACTATGACCCAACATGCAATTGCTAAGTGGTGTAATGCAGATATAATTGTATATATTGGTTGTGGAGAGCGCGGAAACGAAATGACAGATGTTTTGAATGAGTTTCCTGCCTTAATTGATCCAAAAACAGGGCGTTCGTTAATGGAACGCACGATATTAATAGCAAACACTTCCAATATGCCTGTGGCTGCTAGAGAAATGTCTTTGTATTCAGGGGTAACAATTGCAGAATATTATAGAGATATGGGCTTCGATGTTGCGATTATGGCAGACTCCACTAGTCGATGGGCAGAGGCTTTGAGAGAGCTTTCGGGGCGTATGGAAGAAATGCCTGCGGAAGAAGGATTCCCTGCATATTTACCAACTAGACTTGCAGAGTTTTATGAAAGAGCAGGCTTGGTAAAAACTTTTGATGAAAAACAAGGTTCTGTATCCATTATTGGTGCTGTCTCTCCTCCTGGAGGAGACTTCTCAGAACCTGTCACAGGACATACAAAACGTTTTGTGAGGTGTTTTTGGGCTTTGGATAGGGAACTTGCTAATAGTAGGCACTACCCTGCAATTAGTTGGACTGCTTCTTATTCTGAATATGCTGAGCAAATTAAAGAATGGTGGAATGCTTTTGATGAAGAATGGGCAAAAATTAGGCTAGAAGCTCTCTCTATTTTAAAACGTGAACAAAAACTACAGCAAATAGTACATCTTATTGGAGAGGATGCTCTTCCTGATACAGACCGTATATTGCTAGTGTGTTGTGATATGATTAAACAAGGTTTTTTGCAACAAAATTCGTTTGATGATGTGGATATGTTTTCAGCTCCTCACAAACAAATTATGATTATCACTACTATTGTCTCTTTTTATCGTCGTTCTTTCACTCTCATAAAAAGTGGTTGTCCGTTATATAAGGTGGTGAACATGGAAGTGAAAGAAGAAATTATCAGAATGAAATCTAAATATTCGAATGATGATATTGATGGAATGAGATCTCTAAACAAAAAGATGAATGATGAGTTTGATGAATTAGCCAAGATGTATAGGAAATTTGAATAAGTATTTTTTTATACAGGGTGTGTGTTTTATGAAAAAAAAGATTTTGGTTGTTGTTGATATGCAAAAAGATTTTATTCAAGGTTCTTTAGGTTCTTTAGATGCCTTGGGTATTGTTGAAAATGTGGTGGAAAAAATTAAAAGCTATAGTGAGAAAGATAATTTGATTATTGTCACTCTTGACACACATAATGATGAATATCTTAAAACATTAGAAGGAAAGAAGTTGCCGATTCCTCATTGTATAGAAGGTACAGATGGGCATGCCCTTGATAATAGAATTCAGAGTGTTCTAAATGAAAATGTTGTTTACGTTAAAAAAGAGACATTTGGTAGTTTCAAACTTGGTGATATCATAGAAGAACATTTAAAAAGAGATAGTCTTGATGCTAGAGATGCAGAAATTGAACTTGTAGGACTATGCACTGATATATGCGTTGTGAGTAATGCAATTTTACTTCGTGCTATGTTTCCTAATACAAAAATATGTGTATCTTCTTCGTGTTGTGCAGGCACAAGTAAAGAAAGACATAATGCAAGCCTTGAAGTGATGAGAAGTTGCCAAATTGACGTTAATTAAAATAGCATTGGTTAATTTTCTAAACAACAGTAGCAGATACGAAGAAATCCCATTTCCTTAGAAGCATACTTTAAATATTATACATTGTAAAAAATATTGCCCCTTTTTTTTGAAAAAAAGGGTTCATCTGAACCAAAAAACCATTATAATGAAATTATAAACAGAAAAATAACAAATAATAGGAGGTACAGATGAACCCAATTAATAATGCTGACAATACCACAAATGACAAAAAGTGGAAAGTATTAAATGAAAAAGACAGG
>CAUUAF010000064.1:0-10039 GCA_963543085.1 uncultured Treponema sp.
AAAGTTAATTTTATAACTGTGATAATATGAAAATTTAGAAAAGTTATTGTGAATCTAGTAAAGCTATAATATTGTTTTTAGGGCAAAATTCCTTCTGATTATATCCACACATGTTTTGTTGCATGTATATTTCTTAATATCATCTATAAAGAATTAGTATCCGTGAATTACAATGTTTCTTGAATCATAAACTAAAGCTTTTTTAGTTTTTCTATTGGAACTGTTATAAAACCTGTTCTACCACATTCAAAAAAATCTTGTTCTTCCCAACCAGCAAGAAGTATTCCTTCATTTATTACAAAGTATGTATAACAAAAATTCTCAGGAAGCTGAGGCAACAAATAGGTGTTATATACATCTTCTTTACCTTCTCCTTTTGCTACGTTACAAACATACAATTTTCCATCATTAAGAAGAATTGCATAAACTAGAGCCTCTTTTGTGTTATTTGAAAAAGCAACAGCTTCATATTTTGCAAATTCAAGATTATTAGCTTTACCAGTATTTCTTACTATTTTTAGAGGACTTGCATAGTTGCAATCAAAATATTCAATATTTACGCTTTTTTCTTCCATACTTTTTATTAAACCAATAAGTGGCTCAGGAAGAGATGAAAAACGCTCACCATCCTCTACTATTGGTAACATCGCATTCATAAACATCTCAGATGTTATTGCTGTGTAATTTGCATTAAGAATATCATTTATATTATTGAACTTAAAATATCTAAACTGCACATTTTTGCCATCATCTATTTTGAATGACGCAAACCATGCATCATTGTAAGTCAATTCTGTTAATGTAGCATAAGCAGGCAATGCAAAATGATGTGGGAAAAGGATGGGTTCTAGGTCTTTTGTTATTGAATTATAACGATTTAAGATAGGCAGTTCTTCATTTGTTAATCTATCTTCTTCAAAACTTCCTATCCCTTCAAATATCATATTTTTATAAGATTTAACCAAAGCTCCTACATCTGTGTTATAAAAACCAGAAGCTGTAAAGAAAGGAAATAATGGACTTGGAAAAATATCTATTCGCTGGTCAAAGAAATTAGAAAAAGAAAAAATACCTGCTTTGTTTACGATAAAGCAAACTTCTCCATCAAGAAAGCCCATTCCAGAAATACGAGTACTCTCAGTCCATGGCATAAAATCACATCTAGGACATTGATCAATTGACTGAATATTGTGTTGTAATGCCTCATGAACTTTGCTTAAATGATCCTTTGAGAAGTAGTATATTTGTGTTGTTGTTTTTATCTTTGATAGTTCTTCTGTTTCTGGTGTTACTTCACTATTCTTCTTGTTACAAGAAAATAGCAACACCAGAAAAAGAAGAATACTTGAGAATGCCTTACGCAAGAGCTACAACCTCAATTTCAACCAATGCATCTTTAGGTAGTCTTGCAACCTGCACAGCACTTCTAGCTGGATGGTTTTCAGTGCCAAAAAGCTCACTATAAACTTTGTTCATCTCTGCAAAGTTATTCATATCACTTAAAAATACGGTTGTCTTTATAACCTTATCAAGTGATGAACCAGCTTTCTCTAGTATAGCCTTTACATTCAAAATTGATTGCCTTGTTTGCTCAGCAATACCACCTGCCACAAAAGCACCTGTTGCCACATCAATTGGTAACTGACCTGAAGTGAAAACCATCCCATTAGCTTTAACTCCTTGTGAATAAGGACCAATAGCTGAAGGTGCTTTTTCTGTTGCAATAATTTCTTTCATAATACATCTCCTAAATTTGATATAAACCTTAACAAAAGTCCCGTATACTTTAACCTAAAAATGAAAGTTTGTCATTATATATATTTTAGTGTTTTCAATTCCTTAAAAGGCAAAAACATATAAAAAATCACTTGAATAGGCTATTTATGAAAACTATAAGCAAACCGATTTATAAGCATGGTTTCCACACGCTTTAGATTTTCTTATTTTTTAATTGGTTTATGTTTTGTTCTTTTTTCAATGATTGGTTGCAAAACAAAAAAAGCACCTACAATCACCCTAAGAGAACGTACTTTTGTTATTCAAGTATGTGATAAGTTTCAAATGTCTTACGATGGGCTTCCGTGCAATGTTTATTTTTCAGATGGGACAAGCATGTTTTACACAACAGCTATTGACGGAAAGATTATAGTAAAATTAAGCGATCCTTTAGTTAGCATAGAAAAGGTAGTTTACAATTTTGTTTCATATAAACAAAGAGCGGGCACTTTACTTGCAAAAGAAGACTTTAAGATAGCAACAAGAATACTTTCCAAATCTACATCAAAAGAAATAACAGTACCTTCTCCTTTTTCTGACAAAGTGAAGAATCTTTTTGTATTAGTGCGTTAAAAACAAAGCAATGATTTAGAAAGCCTCATGAGAGGCTTTCTAAATCACAATTAATCAGTGCTATCTTAGACAAAGTAGATGTGATCTTCGAAAGCTTTTCTGTTTTTTTCTCTAATTACATAATTATCTGATGGATATCCCAATGCGATAACTAGCCTCACCCTGTCCTTTGATCCAATCAATTTTTGAATTTTCTTTTCGTCAAACACACCTAAAATACAAGTTTCAATCCCTAAACTATAAGACGCATTAACAAGATTTGCAGTAAAAATACCTATATCAATAGCCCTAAAATCCACTTTTTGCATTAAAGAACCAATTTTTGCAGGTAGACTATATCTAGCCTCAGTAATCACAAAAAAAGCAGTACAGTTGTCAATAAAGCTATTAAAACCCATAACCTTTGTATCTTTAATTTTTGAAACTGAGTCCCCCGTAGAAACAAACACAGAATATGGCTGGCTATTGCATGCAGACGGAGAGAGCTTTGCAACTTCCAAAATCTTGATAAGATCTTCTTTTTCAACAATTTTTTTGCTATCAAAGTCTCTACAACTCTGTCTTTTTTCCATCAATAATTGATAATCATTTATTGTCATTCTTTTTCCTCCTAAAAAACTTCCATCTAATTAAGAAAACAATTCCCACAAGTAAAATTATAAAAACCCAGAAGTTGAGAATTGCAACGATCACATTCAAAAACATGTTAAAACCATCTTTAAGACTGGAAAACACCTCAGCAAAAAAAGAAACAGACGGTGTGATATTGCCGTTAGCAATAGCTTGATACATGAGAATATTAAGAGTGCTATAGTTAATTGAATATTCCAAATATCTTAATCTTCCTTCAATTGATTCTATCTCTGACCTTATTCCTTGAATTTGGTTTTGAATATCAAGCACATCTCTCACATTTTTAGCCGTATCTAAAAGCCTTAAATATGTTTGTTCTGCATCTTTTTTCACTTTTAATCTTGCAGTAATGTCTATAAATTCTTCTGTCACATCTTGAATGTCAACATGCTTACTGTTTATATGCTTAACTCCTGAAACAAGCTCATTAATAAACTCATCAAAAGCATCTTTAGGAATTTTAACAACAAGATATTGTTCTAATCTTTTCTCATAAGAGCTTTCATTTTCATTATTTATATATGCTCCATACTTTGTAATTAAACCATCAATTAAAACTCGAGATTTTTTTATATCTTCTGTTTCAAAATTAATATTGCCTGTTTTTATTAACTTTCGTGACAGTTGTTGACTTGAAAGATCTGTTGGAACATCTTGATTAGCTGAACGAGTTCGTGCACTTGCCATAGCCTTGTATTCCACTTGCGAAGTTTCCTCTTCCATATAGGCTTCATCGTACGAAGCTTCATTTGAAACAGCTTTCTTGCTACATCCAAAACATAAAAGTATTAAACAAATACTCATCCAAAATATCTTTTTCATGTTTTCCTCTTTATATGAGTAGAAGGCTAAGTATATAGGCACTAACATAAAAAAACAAGGATATTAAAACAACTTTAGAATTTTAATGTCTTCTGAAATAACTTTGTATAATAACCAGCAACAGGATCACCAGGGAAAATAGAAAGAGCTTTCTTAAAATATTCATAAGAACTTTGAGGATTATACGAAGCAATTGCATTAAAAGCTTGTACTAGGTATGGTTGTGCTTCATGTTTTAGGTTGCGTGAACTTTCATCATCTGAAGCATAAACTTCATAAATTAAATTTTCATTTCTTTTTTTATTTTTAAGTAGCTGAATTGGACGCACAAAATATTTTTCTTCTTCACTTAAAGAATCAAAAAAACTCGAAGAAATCAGTATTGAAGACTTATATTGTTTTGTGAATAATTGAATATCTTCTGCATTACGATAAGAGGCAGAAATAATTATATTATCCATTCTATTAATATTACCAATAGTTGCAAAAAGTAAATCTCCCAAATCTATACCAATACCTACACTAAGAGGAACAGAATCATTTACCATAATCTCATAATTCTTCAGCATAGTCTGCATTTTTATTGCACATTCAATTGCTGAAGATGAACCATCGGGAAATAATGCAAAAAAACCATCACCTAAATATTTAGGAATAATACCATGGTACTCCCTAATAATAGGAACAACTAGGGCAAAATATTTATTCAATAATTCAAAAACATCTGAAGGAGATAGTTTTTCCGAAGCATTTGTAAAACTCCTTATATCAACAGAGAGAATAGGCAAATTCAGCTCAACATTATCTCCAACTTCTAGTTCTTTAATAGATTGCTTATTAAAAAGTTCTATTATCTGTTCAGGAACAAATCGAATGAGAGAATGATTTACTTCTTTCATTTCAACACTAAGGAGTTCAACTTTTTTTATAGAATTAGCATACATGTCCAAAATCATAATTGAAAGAAGCATTATAGAAATAAAAGATGCAACAGGAATAAAATACATTCCGTCAAAAACACCCAAACCAACTAAAATATCATAACAACCAGCAAACATCAAAACAAGCGAAGCAATAAAAATCCAAACTGCAAGCTCTCGTCTCAAAATTAATGCCTTAACTAAAATAACAATATTATACAAAAAAGCAAAAGCAACAAAATATTGGTAATATCTCAAAAGCTCACTAGAAGCTATAGGAGGAAGAACTAAAATCGCAAATGCATATAATCCTGAAACCAATAAAATCACCAAATATGAAAATTTATAATAAAGTCTCAATGCTTTTTTCAAACATACCGTAAAAAATATTATTGGTAATGGAAAAGTGATATATCTAACAACAAAACACAGTCTCCAATTCATATCTTGAAAAATATGTTGGGCAACATGAGGATAAAAGAATGTTCCTCTTACTGCTAAAGAAAAAGAAGCAATAGCAAACCAAACAACAAATGGAATTTGTTTATAAAAAAAGAAAAGCAAAAAGAAAAATACTGAAATAGAAAGAATTGCAATAAAAATACTACCACTAAAAATCAGATCACTACGAAAAACTTTCCCCATCTTATCGATATCACCAATCATAAGATCAGAAAAAAGCCCACCCTTTCTATTCTCAAAATTAGAAATATTAAAAATGATGTCTATTGTTCCATCTTTATGAGGTCTAAACACTGCTTCTGAAGATTTAATTCCTGGGGTTTCCTCATCATAATCTCTACCTGGTCTTCCTTGATTAGAAACTTCGTTGCCATCTATAATTACAGAACAACTACTAAGAGCATGACCTATTCTAAGTGCATATCTTAATTGAGGTTTTAATCCTTCAATATGCACACCATAAGAAGCATAACCGAATTTAGATTTTAAGGGTGAATCATAAAAAGAACCAGGTACTTGTGCATAAGTATCTGCCTTTGGATTTTTTAGTGAATTAAATTTATTAGGAGTGAAATAAAATTCACCTCTAAGCCAAAAAACATCATCAGTATCCTCTGGCATTGTAACACAACCTTTAACAGCATACAATTCTTTAGATGCAGAGCTATCCGAAGGACTATTAAAAGCAATAAAGGCAAGAATTATAGAAACAATAAAAAATGGAATAGAACCTAATAGTATCTTGAAAAAATCATTTTTCATTCTTTGCTTACCTCATAAATGTCTACTGTTTCATCCTTTCCTCTAAACTGAACCTTACCTTTATAATAAAACTTGATGTTCTTTTCTTCATTATTATCTTTGAAATTATTTTTTACTATATCACTTACAAATATTGAAACTTTTTGTTGCAATGCATAAAAATGCAAACGAGAAGCAACGTTGACAGCATCAGAAATAACGGTGCTATCCATTCTCTCTTCCTCTCCAATAGTGCCAATCATAAGTCGTCCATAATGCACACCACACGCAAATGTAACTTTTTCTTCTCCTCTCAGCACACGTGCAATATTTTCTTTTTCTACCAATTCTTCTATCTTTAGCATGCATTCAATAACATCTTCAGCAGAACTATTAAAAAGCAACATAAGACCTTCAGGTAAGTATTTATCTATAAAACCATTATGAGCTTCTATCAAAGGATTTATGTCTTTTAAAGCATTGTTATAAATTTCTAAAGCGTGATATCTTTCTTCTTTGTATTCCAAGTTTTTACACAAACCTATATGAATAAATGCAACATACATTTCTTTCAATATATGGTCTCCTAGCCTTACATCAACATGTTTTTTATTCAAAAAGCTCATAAATTCGTTTGGCAAAAATCTTGCTAGAGCATTGTTTGTTTCTTTAATATCTTCTGTTATACTCACTATTCTATTATAAGAAAATCTAAAAGAACGCAATACAATTATAGACATAGGAATTAATAAGGCAAGGACGCCAAAATGTGCAAAAAATTGACCATCAACTAATCTATTAGCAACCAATACATCCCTTACTGCCATCACTAAAAATAAAAAAAGACCTAATAAAAAAAGTCTTGCATCCTTATTCCCATTAATCATACTTATAGCCACTAGAACAATATTATAAATTCCCAAAAGAAGAACATATACTTGTGCATATGAAAGGTAAAAGGAAGATGTGTAAGTTGAAGCAAAAATATTAACAAATAGATATATTAAAGCTGGGATAAAAGAAAGATATAAAACAAACTTCTTTGTCATATGAAAGAGCTCTTGCACAAACAAAGAAACCAAAATAATTCCAACACTAAAAGTTGTATAGCCAAGCTTGAATAAGAGTATAGAACCTATATGAGGCACAATTGTAGTCATTAAAAACTCATCATAACAACAGACTCTAACACTAAAGTTTATGCACATTAGACCAAAATAAAGTGATTTTTTTTCTTTTGGATAAAAAAAGTATAATGAAATAAAAAAAGCTCCTGCAACAAGTAAATAACCTGCAATGAGAACAAAAATAATCGTATCTTTATTTTTTTGGGCAACAATAGTGGAATAAGCTCCAAACTTAATTGGTTTTGAAAAACTAGGATATCTATCACCAAAATTTGAAATATGAAAGACTAAAATTGCATTTTTTAAGCCATATGTTGGTAAAACTATTACAGAAGAATCCCACTGAAATATTTCCTCTTCTGCCGTTTTTCCAACTTTTCCTAAACGGAAAATCTCCTCTCCATTCAAGTAGGCTGTAAACGCTGAAGAACAATCAGAAGTTTTTATTGCATAAATCTCATCAGGCGCTAGATTTTTTAATCTAATTGCATAAGTTGCATATCCTCTCGCGTCTTCCCCATCTTCATACGTATGCCAACCAATATTTATGTTTTCATATCTTTTAAACTTTGAAAAATCTTCATAAGGAGTTACAAATTGTGATGGTACAAAAATCCACTCACCCTCAAGAGTTACAACTTCCTCTCTACCTAAATTTGAAGCGTCATATACACCTTTAACAACTGAATACTCATTATCCTTTTTTTTTGTACAAGATAAAAAAAGGAATATAAGCAAAATCAACTTTATCTTCGTTCTCAGCCTACACATCTATAATCGCCCGTAATACAATAAAATTCTCCCTTATTTCCCTGAGCCTCATTATAACATCTAATTAGAAAAATAAACAATCGCTATTTTATCTAAAATTACTGAATAAATCTAAAATCACAAATATTGGCTTGTTAGGTAGTTTTTTGATTGCAACCTAATTATATGTTGAAATATACCAAAGAGGAATATTTAACACTACGTTTAAGATAACAGGCTTTTTCAAAACCTATTACCTCATTTTTCGTATAGATTTGAGGTCTTGTTACTTCACACTACCTTATGCAAGGTAATGCATAAGGCACGTTCATCACAATTAAAAGCTTGATTAGATATTTTTCTTTTTTAAAAAAGAGAGTTTTGTTTCAGAAACCAAAATAGCACTAAATATAAAGAAAAAGCCAATAATAGAAAAAAGAGAAATCTTTTCATCTGCCCAAATCACAGCAAATATAACGCTAAAAATAGATTCTAGCCCTAATATTATTGCTACTGTTGAAGAAGGTGTATAGCTTTGCCCAATAGTCTGAAAAAGTAATGCAACTGCAGTACACATTATGGCTAAATAGCCAATTCCTAAAATTGAACCAGTATTCAAAATCATATTTGAGTTATCTTCAAAAATTAAAGTGACAAAAATAGAAATGATAGCTGCTGTAACGAACTGAGTTATCGTAATTAGTATAGGATCTTTTCCTTTACCAAATTTTGCCACTGAAACTATATGTGCTGCAAACAAAAAACCAGACAAAAGCGCATAAAAATCACCAGAAGTTATTGCAACATTCGCAGAACTAATCAAATCCTTATAAAACACAAAGAAAAGCCCCGCTACACACAAAATGGCAGCCAAAATATTATAAAAATCAGGACGTTCTTTCATAAAAATCCAAGCCAAAAAAGGAACAATCACACAATAAGAAGCTGAAATAAAACCACTTCGTCCAGGTGCTCCACCAGCCGTGGTAACCCCTATAGTTTGACTCGAATATGCAATAAATAAGAAAACACCAATAATTGCTCCATTAATAAGATAAGACAAGTTATAACGCTTAAATCTAGGAGCAAAAATCAAAGCTAAAACAAGAGACGCCACACTAAAA
Source organism: uncultured Treponema sp. (assembly GCA_963543085.1). Lineage (GTDB taxonomy): Bacteria > Spirochaetota > Spirochaetia > Treponematales > Treponemataceae > Treponema_B. Next base: position 8,929 of record CAUUAF010000064.1, read on the forward strand.
CGTATTGCCAACACCATATTTGGAGCAAAAGCTTCTTTTATCAAACTCACAACAACAAGAGAACTTCCCCACACTATGGCAGTCACCAGCAAGGCAAGGCGTGAAAGAATTTTAACAATATTCGTATTCATAATGACTAATTTGACACTAAAAGTGAATTGAAACTAAAAAACATTGCCAACTTCTCAATAAAAAGCTAGCAATGTTTTATACCATCTAAAAAAATCAGGTTTTTAAAGTTTTACTATTTCTAAAATAACTAGCTTAATGTTGCATACATCACAGCTTTAATTGTATGCATTCTATTTTCTGCCTCATCAAATACAACAGAGCGATTAGATTCAAAAACCTCATTTGAAACTTCCATTTCTTCAAGTCCAAACTTCTTATTGATATCTTTTCCAATTGTTGTGTGCAAATCATGGAAAGAAGGAAGACAATGCATAAATATTACATCTTCACTAGCATTTTCCATAGCTGCCTTATTCACTTGATATGGCTTTAATAACTTAATGCGTTCTTCCCAAACACTATCTGGCTCTCCCATAGAAACCCAGATGTCTGTGTACAACACATTTGCACCTTTCGTTCCTTTTTTCACATCACTTTCAAGGGTAACAGAACCACCTGTCTCTTTTGCAATTTCTTTAGCTTGCTTTACTAATTCTTCACTTGGGAAAAGTTGAGATGGAGAACAAGCTGTAAAGTGCATTCCCATTTTGACGCAAGCGATCATCAAAGAGTTTCCAACATTGTTTCTAGCGTCTCCCATATATGTAAACTTTAAGCCTTTAAGATGCCCGAAGTTTTCTTCTATCGTGAGAAGATCTGCGATCATCTGTGTTGGGTGGAAAAGATCGGTAAGACCATTCCAAACTGGAACACCTGCATACTTTGCCAAAGTTTCAACTAGCTCTTGACTAAATCCACGATATTCAATTCCGTCATACATTCTGCCCAAAACTCGAGCTGTATCTTCTATTGATTCTTTCTTACCCATTTGTGAGGAACCTGGGTCGAGATATGTAACTCCCATTCCAAGATCATAACCTGCAACTTCAAAAGAACAACGAGTTCTAGTTGATGTTTTTTCAAAGAGCAAAACAATGTT
>CAUUAF010000065.1:0-9707 GCA_963543085.1 uncultured Treponema sp.
GTCTGTTGTCTGTTGTCTGTTGTCTGTTGTCTGTTGTCTGTTGTCTGTTGTCTGTTGTCTGTGAATTATGTCCGCTCTCTTCAAAATAGTCAAGAGGTATCTCTGCAATCTTATTAACATTTATTGCATCATAATTATCATACTTAGGATAGGCTTCTTCATTCCCATAATAATGACAATAAAGTTCCAGTTTTTCGTGCCGTTTGTTATGGTCTAAATTTGTGAACCAACAAATGTTTCCAAGCTTTTGCCACACCTTTCCTCCTTCAACTCTATAAGCAGATTTATTAGTTTCTAAATATTTTTCAGGTAATTGAAAAGCCATTCCACCACTTTTAAATCCTAACCAAACCTTATTATCCATTAGAAGTGAAAATACTTCTTTATAAGTTATTGCATTTTGATTGCCAATAATCAAAAACTTTTTTTCATATTTCATAAGCTGGGCTACATACTCCCTAAAAAGAGAAAATGGAGGATTGGTAACCACTATGTCTGCTTGTTTTAAGTACTCAATACATTCTTCAGACCTAAAATCACCATCACCTTTTAGTTTTTTAACACCTCTCTTTTTAGATTTTAATAAGCGGTCAATGTCAAAGTCAGAAACCCCTATTCCATTTTCCATCTCAATTGGTTCTGTTATATCAATCACATATCCAACTCCCCTTTTGACAGGTTCTTCACACTCATCAAACAAAAGAAGTTGTTCTCCTAATATGGGAGATGAGGAATAAGATGTGCATACAAGACGTTTTAGCTTTAGATAGTTAAAGTTTCGCAAGAAAAACCTACAAAAATTACTTTCAAAAGGATCATCACAGTTGCAAAGCACTGTCTTTCCTTCAAAATGCTTTTCGTAATGATTCAATTCCTTTTGAATATCTTCATACTGAGTATAAAATTCATCATTTTTGGCATTCCTAGCCTTTCCTAAAGCAGCATTCTTTGACATGGCTAGAAATTATATTGAAAAAAACAACATTGGTCAAAAGCTTAAAAACATTGCCCAGCTTTGAATAAGCTTATAGGGAAGAAAAAATCTAATATTTATCAGTTTTTCTTGCATTGCAATCTTTGCATAACATTTGACAATTTTCTAACTCTGTAAAACCACCCTTGCTCCATGGTTTTATGTGATCTCCTTCCATCTCATTAAATTCAAAATGAGCCTTACACATAGGACATATTCCACCTTGTCTTTCATAAGCTTTTTGTTTATCTCTTTTTGTAAAACTCCTGAGTTTTAAAAGCCTAGCAGCAAAAGGATCACTAGGTATTGCATATTTAGAAAGTAAATACTCATATATCCCTTTTGCACTTTGAACTTCATCATCACTATGAAGTTCCCTAACTTCCTTTTGCATCGTATTACTGTTATATGAATTTTGATGATATTTATTATATAGGTGACACCAATCCAAACCTTTCATGTCTGGGTAATACTGAGAAAATATCTTTTGTACCCAGTTAATCACTTCTTGAAAATATTGCCACAATTCATCAGCATCTTTATCGTTTCTATGCTTAGACATATAAGCAGTTATGTTATTTGCTCCCATTTTTTTATATTCACAAATACCTTTTAGTGCTTTTTCCAACAATTCTTGTCTATTAGGGTTTCCTGTTATATATCTTTCCGATATTTTTTTTGCAACACAAGTTTTTTTTGAAAAAATAGACTTTGCAGCAGATAGCCACATTCCCGTATAAACTGAATTGCGAATTTCTTGTTCTGTGAGCTTTTGTCCTGCAATGTTGACAACATTAAACCAAGCAAGTTTTTCACTTTCCTCACCTTCACAAACATAAATCATAAGCTTGTAGTCTAATATTTGCCTCATTTTGTCAGGAGCAAGCGAATCTGAGTAGTATTGAAAACCATCAATATTTATTGCGAATTTATGAGAAAGATAGTGCATTAAAGAAAGAGTTCTCTGTTGACCATCAAGAATTTCATAAGAGTCATCTCCTGTCTTAACCCAATACATAACATTGAGAGGAAAACCTTTTAGCACACTATGAACTACAGCTTCAGCTTGTTTTTGAGTATATATAAACTCCCTCTGATAAGAAGCCCTAATAGTTAGGCGAGAACTATATGCAAAAACACCTTCTTCTTCCCTGTCATCATAACCATCAAATATCTCTTGAACACTTATCTCTTTTTTCTCTATCTGCATAAGTCCCCCTTTAACACTATTATAAAAACCTAAAAATAGGTCACACTAGCCTTGCAATGAATATATCACAGCCAAAATATTCAAACAAGAAGGCAACTTTTTATAACACTAATATATATGGAAGGAAATTCATTAGAAGATAGCCTTATTCCTCATCTGTGATGTCTTCAATTCATGGATGTGAAACTTAACAATCTCACATATGCAAACCGTGCTACTTGCGATATGCAAATCGCTCGACTTAAGGGTCTGAAATCGCTCGACTTGCGCCCCCCAAATCGAGCGATTTGGGGGCAGTACATTAGCTAATGTACTACCGTAACACTAGCTAATGTACTATAATTACATTTCTTAATGTACTCTTTTGGTTTTGCTTTAAGTTGATATTTAAAAAGCTTATAGATATAGGTGGATAGGAGAAAACATTGCAATAACTTAACTTAAACTTCAAAGGTATTCTTTTCACATTCCCGACCATATCATTTTTCGTGTTAAAAATCTATGATTTTCAAGAATAAGTTCAGGGGTTCCTCATAATAAAAAGAATGCAAAACTCTTTTTATAATCCTTAATTTAATAATATTTATAAAGCGAAAATACATGAAGTCTAAGTCTTGATATATTGTAAATTATATGTTACATTAGGCAGAATTACTATGCTCGCTAATACACCCCATATTAGTTTTATGCCTTTCCGTGTTTTATTATTGGCACTCTCGTGTTTTTTATAAATCTAATTTCTTTGTTCTTGAAGGAGATTTTTCAAAATGAAGGTGTTTTCAATTTTTCTATTTTTAGTTTTACTTATTAGTTGTAAAGAAACAAAAGATGATAAATTTGCTCCTCCTTATCAAGTCCCTAAAGAGGTAAAAACTGAGGATGGAATGGATGCTACAAGTAGCATAAAAGAAAAGCCTATTGCTCAAATATATTGGGATAATACCCTTTCTCAGATGGGCTATGTGCAAAATGAAAATTTTAATATTGAAAAAAAAGACTCTAACAACGATGGTTTTACGTCATTTTTTAGAGCAATCACAAATCATTCTCCTACGGGCAACTATAAACCTGAATACTTTATTCTTAGAGAAGATGAAAGAGGAGATAGAGAAAATAATTTTCTTAAATGGAAAAAAGTAGAAATGGATGATATACAACCATGGGAAAAAGACTTTTACACAACAAAGGGAAGCTTTAGAGATAGAGAACATGGTCCTCTTTTTCTCATCTACAATGAAAACTTAATTGACGCAAAAAAACTTACCATTGTTGTAAGTGATTTAGAAGAACAAGGATTAAATCTCACCCTACTTTCAAAGTTAATAAGAGATAAATTAAGAAAAAATAATGACTATGTTGCAACTATAGTCGCAACAAAACTTCCATTCAATGGAGTGAACTATAGACCTGGCAGTCTAAATAAAATGCAAGATTCTGGAAATATAAAGGTTACAAAATCTCTTTATGCAATTATTGCAGGTCCACAAGAAGCTGTAAGAATATACATGAATGAATTAGAAAAACATTATCCTCAAAAGACAAAGGATGGGCGTATAAATTGGTATTCTGCAAATACAATACAACAATGGCAAAAACCTCTTTTAGATATCTTTAAAGAAATTACAATCCCTGATCCAGCTGATATATATGAGCTAAAAACTTTGATTAGAAATGGCAAAACACTGAAAGATGCTGAAGCTAGCGAATATATCTGGAATCTTAAAGATAGAACTGAAGATCAGGTAAATCTTTTGCGAATTAAGTATGGAAAAATGTTAAAAGAGCCTGATGAGCCTTTGAGAGTGAGGCTTTTTGAATATGATGATGTAATGCCACGCTCAAAAGGAGAGAGTAAAAGGTGGAGGCTTAACATAAACTTTAAATTACCTGATGGATATAAAGGTGAAAATATAGATGTGAGAATTGAAAATTACTCATTTCTAAACAAAGTAAAAAAAGAAAAATCAGAAGGCGAAGTAGTTGAATGGCAACAAAATAATGCAATTGGAAATAGAAACATAGAAGTTAAAAATATGACGCAACCAAATAAAAAGGATGCTCAAGTTGCAGTATGGTCTAAGACAGATGGAATAAAATCTTCTGTTGTTTATTTTGATTTAGTTGTTAGTTTGAAGCAAAAAACAATTAACATACCTAGTTGGGTGGATGATTTTGATAATGTTGATGGCAATCTAAATAAAAGTCATGATAGAACACCAAACTTCAAGATCTTTATGGAAGATTTGTTAAAAGGTGATGGTTATGATGAATATAGTAAAGGTTGCCTTATTAGACTTCCTATTATACTTTTTAATATGCCTGTAGAAAAAACAGAGCTATAGTTTTTATAGCTTTAAAATATAATATTTTTTAGGAGATTGTATGAAAAAGAATTTAACTATTGCAGGAATGGCTTATGCTTTAGCAGTAACGAGTATAATAATATACTTAAGTCTCACTATTTCTGTTAAAACCCCTGTTCATGCTTTTTGTGTTGTGGCAACGATCTTTTTCTTTTTTGCACTTGGTTTTTCATCTTACCTAATATATTTTTTGAGACAAGAAAAACTATACCATGAAGCCTCTTACCTAGACTATTTAGGTTTTGGAATTAGAATTAAGATGGCTTTATTAACTTCTGCTGTGCTAGGAGCTCTTTTAGGAATTTCCCTATTTTTCTTTCTTTCTAAAACATGGATAGAGCACATAGATATTTTCATCTCTATGCTAATTTTTATAGTAGTTAACACTTGCGTTTTCTTATTTTTAAAACCACGCCCATAAAACAAATAAAAAAACTAAATTTTAATATGTGAGGAAAACAAAATGTCTCAATACACTTTTTTCTTATGCTTAGGAGGGACAGGCACTCAAGTAGGTAGTGCTATTGGTAATTTATATCCTTTCCTAAAAGATGCAAAAATAGCAGAAGACGGAGATGTCTATAAGGTATTTATCATGGATAAGGACACTCATGGGAAAAATTATGACTACTGCGTAAATGTATGTGAACGCTACAACACTTTACACAGTACGCTTCCTATGAATGCAATGAGTCCCTATGAAATATATCCAAATATATACCAGGAATTGCAAGGACAAGCTGGAAATTTAAGCAAAGATTACACAGTTATGGATTTGATAGGCTTTGATTCTCGCATAAAAGAACTTGCAAATATGTGCTGGAAAGAAGAAAAACAAAAAGAATCTTTGAGAGATGGAAATAATAGAGACCCATCTCGAGGTAGCTTGGACGCCCATGTTTGTCTTGAATATTTTGAAGGTTCTTCACTTTTTTCAGAATTAGAAAAGCTTACAAAGAGCAATAATATAGGAAACTTAAGGCTTGTAATATTAGCAGGAACTACAGGTGGAATGGGTTCTTCGTTAATTGTTCCACTAATTGAAAAAATAAAGGGATATTATAACAAAGATGATGCGGAAAAAAAGCTAATATTTGAGAATCTTCGTATAGACTTAGTCCTCTTAGGAACCTATTTTAAAATCCCATTAAATCCAAACGCTAGCAGAAAAGTTGATGAGATTGGAACTGCAATAGATTCTTATTACAGAGCTTCTAACCAATTAAAAGAATTAGAAGAAGGTGTCGTAAAAAAGTTTATGTCACAAAAGTGGTGGGTCTATTATGTTGCTTTTCCTGGATTTGATGAGGTTTGTGGTGCATTTAATAAAAATGGAGCAGAGAAAAGAAAAGCTCACATAGTAGAACTTCTTGCTGCCTTGGCTGCTCTAGACCTTGCTAAACAGCCAAGCCCTGCATTTTATACAACAAGAGTTCCAAGCAATAAAGATGGAAAAGTAAATATTTCGTGGGAAGAAATTCCTTTAGGAGATAGTTTAAAAAGACCAATCCGAGCTTTTATGAAGTGTTTAATTATTGTGGCAACACAGGTGTATCCTCGCCTTTCACTAGATTTAAACCTTAAAGCTAAAGATGTTTATATAACCAAATATATAAAAAAGCCTAAAGACAATGTTGGAACAATGGACGCATTGTTGAGTGTAACAAAACAATGGTTGACAAACATGATTCCTTATGTTGAGTTTTGGTATGAAGTGCAAAAATATTCAGAATTGGGACAAAAAGGTGTTGTAAATCTCTTTCAACAAGATGAAATGGAAGAACTAAAAGATATTTTTATAAATGTTGTGAATAATCCATACACAGCGTGGGGAGATTCTAAGCCAATAAATAAAATGCCAATGTGTAGTGCCAGCTGGATGAAATATGTTGATGAAATAAAACCAGACAAAAAAGAGTTGAACGGAATATTAGATTCTAAAAATGTGGTTGATTCACTTTTTAAGTTTATGTTGAGTGATATTTACACTATGCTTATGAAGAGGAAGGAGGACTAAATGCTTTTTACATCTTATGAAGATAATAACGGACAACCTAATCCTATGGAAAAAATGGATAGCAATACTGCAAATGGTCTTAGAGCATGCTATCAAGAAACAGAAGCTTATGCAAAAAAAATGGGTGTGGAAACTCCTGAAAACACAAAGAGTAATCCTGCCGACCGTATAAAGCAATTTAGAGAAAGCATTGCATGGGGACAATTTGAAGAAAAAAAAGATAAGGTGAGGTGTTCTCAAGCTTTCAAAAAAAGTGCAATACTATTCATCCACAGCATTCTTTCCCCTACTTATGGGTGTGACGTCTTAATAGAAAAAGATAGTTTTTCAAACTTGCAAAAAGAAAAAAACTATAAAGGACGCCCATTCTTTATTCAGTCATTACAAAATGCCTTATATGGAGATGAAGGTGAGCATGTTGGGATGAAGATGAATAGAGAAGAAATTGTGTATATATATGAGAAAAAACCAGAAGGGAAACATCTTATAGGACTCATCTCTTCAAATGGACCTATTCCTTCAACTGACTATGTTCCAAATTTCAATGGGCTTAAAGTGGATAACACTGAAGGAACCGCTTCTATTATAGCATTACTAAAAGATCAAGATAAAGAGATTTTAAAGCACTATCTCATGCAAAATGCTAATTTACTAAATGAATGCGATTTGTATAGAGATATAAATGAGAATTTAGCGAATATCGTAGTTCCTGATTCAATAAAAGATGAACTTAAAATAGAAAAGCTAGATTCAGGCTTTCCTAAACTACCAAACCGAGAAAGTGTTACTTCAAATATATTGTCTAACGAAAGTATAACAGTGTTGCCATTATTTGATGATAAGACAAAGTTAGGCTATAACCTACCTACACTATTAGTGTCAAACGATGGCTTGCCTTATGCATTTATTCCACCACTTACTCAGAGTGCTGTGGAAGATGTGAATAAGGGAAAGTTTGAAATAAAATCCATCACAATTAATGAAGAAATTCTTGGAAACAAATTGAATTCTGTTTCTGTGTCTTGTGAAATATCAACTGATAAAGGCTTTAAAAGCTTTGCTACACATACGTATACAAAAGAACAGATATGGTATGTTAAACAATTCCCAATTATTTCAATTTATGGTATCTCTCCTAAATTTGGATGGATTGCTAGAAGAAACTGGGCTGTTAAGAATTTTGTTCCTTCCCCACTTGCCTCAGACTATGAAGTGATGATTGAAGGTCTTAAGGATATTGAGTTCACAGGGATTGAATTTAAAGAAGTTGAAGATGATTTTTTTATTTATTGTGGAGAAATTCCTAAATGGGTGTATGTGAAAGGAAATGGAAACAGCTTAGGAGCTATACCTTTGCGTGTAGATCCTAATAATGCAATGCAAAGAGATTTTAAGAACTCACCATTGTTTATTCATGAAAAACTACCTTCTACAAGAAAAATGAGAGTAGCAGTTGATATAGGTTCTTCACGCTCTGTAGTTCTTTTTTGGGAAGACTTAATGGGTGAGAATAAACTTGAGTACACATTAATTGAAAAAGGTCAAATATTAAAAGTGCCAATCACAAATCCAATAGATGTAGAACCTGAAAAATACTTAGACCTTGTATTCAGTGACACTTCATTTCAACCAGCAGTGCAATATGATGATGTAAAAGGAAAAACTCCTATTGCAATTATTCCAACATCTAAGTTTAGTGATGATTCAGATGTTCTACTATATAAGTCTGGTAAGCTTATATTTGTGGATGCAAAAAATGTTTCAAATAAGGGTGATAAACAGTTGATTTCAAACATTAAATCGCAGATGGCTAATAAGAATGATAAAAAGAAAGCTATGAAGCTCTTGATTCAAGGGATTTTAGCTACCATAGTTGAGCGAGCTTTGCATTTGGGATGTTCTGACATAAATATTAGAACGGCATATCTAAGAGAACAGTACAATACGATGAATGCAATTTGGGCTGAGGCTAAAAAACAAATAGAAGATAAAATGCCTGATGATGCTAAAGTTACTATCAGTATTAATCTTTGTTTGCCTGAATCGCTCGCTATAGCAAACATCATTAAAGTTAAGGGACAATTTATGCCTGGTGCAGGTGCTGCCTTGGTTGATATTGGAGATTTTTCTACTGATATTGCACTTTTTAAGACATCTGATTCTGATTCGTCCAAAGTAGAACTCTTAAATAACTTTTCTATATTTTTTGCAGGAGAAAAAATATTATTAAATTCTATTCTTGAGTATTTGAATTTTCCAGATGCACTCAATGCAGAAAGATTATTTGAAAAACGCTCTGATGATGATGTATATCAAGAGTCTGTTAAAAAAATATATGAAAAAATTAATCAACATATAAAAAAGCATTCAGGAAAAGCATATTTTGATGATGAGATTAAGAGTAATATTCTTTGCCTTATGAATAGACTTAAAAAAGGTAAAGTTCCTAATGCATTGCAAAACTTGTTTGACCTAGGATATGTTGCAGAAGTGTTAATTTTGAAGCATCTAATAAAAGATGTAGAAAAAGTCTCAGGCACATTCAATATTCATCTTTTCGGTGGTGGTTCTTCTCATTTCAGAGGACGTGAAGAAGGTTTTAACTGGGCTGAAGTGTTAGGACGTCCTTGTGAAACTTATGATGAAAGCCAAGATGGCAATATTTTGGCAAAAGGACTTTTTTATGGAGTTGGAGAAGAGGTTACAGAAGGGCTTCGTAGTGTTGCAAAAAATGAGAAAAAGATGGCAGAAGATTACGAAAAAACAATAAAGAATGCTCCTGCAATTGAAGATCCATCTGATGAAGAGCTTATGGAAGCTTGTTGCATGTTTGCAAAGGCTAGTAAGGCACTAAAAAGTACTTGGCACTTTCAAGACATGGATAGCAATAATATTAACATGCTTTATGTGTTTAATATGCAAGAAAATGATGATGGAGAGCTTAAGCCTTTGGACTTAGAATTGTGGAATAGATATTACCAAATAGCTAAAACTATGGCAAAGAGTGCTAATACTAATGATAAGGAAATATTTAAGATTATTTTTGCTTATAAGATGATTTATTGTTGTGTTGTGTCCTTCTATAGAAATGAGAGGAATATGCAAGATGAAGCGTAAAGTTATTTTTTTTCTTATCTTTTTGTT
>CAUUAF010000066.1:0-9184 GCA_963543085.1 uncultured Treponema sp.
GCAGAATATTCAAATTGTAGTTGTGAAAACAACTGTATTCTAAATAAATTTCTGCTTAGAAAATTTTCTATAATAATATGTTTCTAAACAGCCACTCTTATTCAAACTAGCCTCTTGTAGCATTGAGAAAAATGATATATATTTGACATGTACATAGTTTTGTACAGGAGCGTAGAAGATATGTTGCAGATATATGTGCTTGTGGTTGCGGTCAATGCTTTGATGGGGGGTGTTATCATTCTTAGTAAATTCAAAGAAGATGCTTTACAAGGTGCTTTGCGTGGAAATACTTTCACATTGAGTCTAGCAATTATTGCATGTGTTATAGCAGTGGCTTCTTTAATTGCTCCTTATGGCAGTGGAGGGCTTTCAACAATTCCTCTGCTGGGAGACCTTTTCCCAACTCTCATAACAATTGCAGGTTACTTCGTGTTTTTAACTCGATATATAAGGCAAAACTATCCTGATAAGGTTGAGCTCAACAACTTTTTTATAACCGTAGAAGCAAATGAATATTACGTAGGTATAGCATGCTTAGCTATAGCTGTAATTCACTTCTTATTTCCAGCTATGCTATTCCTATAAAAATCTTCCATTATATGTAGTGTTGCAGAATTAAAGTATATTCGAAAACTACAACCATTTGAGGCTGTAGCTTCTTGTTATGTATGCTCGTGCTTTGCGAAAACTCCTATATTGAGTTCTTCTATGGCGGGATATACCTTAACCAAAAGATAACTCTATAGTTTTTATTTATATTTTCTTGTAGGATTATTAACGATATTAGAAAAGTGGAAAGGTAATTTTAACAAAAAAATGAAAATCGCTATAATAATGTTGATACATGAATATAAAGAACAACAAAAAATCCTCATTAGAAATTTAGCAAAAGATTTTGATGTGTTTGTACATGTAGACAAAAGAAGCAAAATTAAAGTTGAAGATCTAGAAATGAAAAATGTTTTTCCTTATAGCAAATATAAGGTTTATTGGGGACACTATAATCAAATTCTAGCTACGTTGTTTTTGTTTAAAAAGGCAAATGAAAAAAGATATGATAGGTATATTTTTATTTCAGGAGCAGATATTCCATTAAAGTCAAATCTACAAATAAAGAATTTCTTTGAAAACAATGAAAAAGAATATTTTTCGTTTGCAGAGCTTCCATTTTCATCTTGGGGTGGAGGCTTGGATAGAGTTGATTATTTTTATCCTAAAAACTTATGTCGTGGAAAAGCTAATATTTTTGAACGATTATCATTTAAGATTAAAAATAAAATTAACAATAAAATCCTAATACCTTTAATGAAATTCTTAGGACTTAAGAGAAGAATAAAAGGAATAAAGTACTTTGGTGGTGCAAATTGGATGGATCTCACAGGAAAATGTGTATCACAGATTATCGAATATACAAATACACATAAGAGATTTGTAAAAAAGTTTCGTTATACTATCAATGCAGATGAAATTTTCTTTCAAACGATTATTTGTAATTTCGTAAAGGATATAATAAAGGAAAATATAACTCTACGTTATGTAGATTGGAGCTCTGAGTTTAGTTCCCCACGTACTCTAAGGAAAGAAGATTATAGCAAATTAAAAAGTAGTGAGTATTTATTTGCGAGAAAATTTGATCCTTCAATCGATAGTGAAATTATGAATCTCCTATACAAAGACATAGATTATGTTTAAAACATAACTTAAAACCTAGTTAAACTAATTTTAATTGAATCAATCAGAACTCCAATAAACTAATATTTTCCTGATAAACCTAGTGTGATGGTCGGATAAAATATCTTTACTTTTATGTCCAGTTTGTGTAGACTTACACTAAGGGGTGTTTTTATGAAAAACAAAATGTTTTTTATGCCATTTTTGGCTTTATTCTTTCTTTCTTCTTGTGCTAAAGAAGATGCTTTGGTCATTGACTATAAAATGAATGTTGCTTCTCCTGCTTATGAGGCAAATTACTTCAACTGGAGTTTTGAAGGAGAAAAAGTTGAAGATAAATATGACGCTGTTTCACAAGCAAGCTTAAAAGGTTCCACTGCTAAATTTAATAGTGTGCGTTATGCAGGTGCTATTGCAGAGAAAAAATTAACTATGCCTCAAGCTTTGAGAGGACTATTTTTGTATGCAATTGCTGATTGGTCTTTAGTTGAAGGAGATGCTTTGCATGTTGAGGAATCTAATGGTGTAATAACGGTTAGATATGCACATCATGGAAAAGCTTATGAACTCGTAACAGACAATAATGGAAACTTTGATGTTCTAAAAGATGCAAAAATAGCTACGAACTTTGCTGATAAAAATGATGATGGAGAGTATGTTATTAAAGATGAATATCTTATGGAAGGTGGGGATGCTCTTTCTATGAGAGATTTGAACTATTCTTCGCTTAATTTTAATCCAGATAAATACACATCTGATGCAGGACATCACTTTGAAGGCTCATTGAAGTTTTCTTTTAAGGATAACGTTTTGCATATTTCAGGAAAGCTCTATAAAAAATAAATATATTAGAAAAGCCCACTAAAAAGCTTTGAGTGGGCTTTTTTCTTATGGCTTCTCGTCTTTAATGTCTTGAGGACGCAAACCAAAAGCTTCTTCTTCGTTATTATTTATTCCATGTGGCTCTATATGAATCACAACATCATACACGTTTTCAATGTTTTCTTTGATTTTAGAAGTTAGTTCTTCTGCTAATTTATGTGCCTCATAAACTGTTGTGTTGGCATCAACTTCAATATCAAGATTGATATCAAAAAGATTAGCCATTTTTCTAATTCTAGCTCTATGTGGGTTATACACATTTTTCATTTCAGCAACTGTATCGAATAATTTTTTATATAAAAAGCTATTAGTGTTGCCATCCATCAATTCAATATTTAATTCTAAAAAAAGAGAAACTCCTGAATAAAGAATAAAAATACTTATAACCAAAGCAACAATTGAATCAATGTATGCCATATTAAAATAATATGCAAAAGAAATACCAATCAAAACTGAAGAAGATAAAAGAATATCATTTGTCATATTTTTTGCATTAGCTAAAATCATTGCACTATTAGCTTTTTTTGCTAGAATAAATTGATTTAGTGCTAAAAGGAATTTGAAAACTACAGATGTTATAAGCACTAATATGGCAACAAACTGAAAATCTTCATTAAGATTTTGGTTTTGCAAAAAAAGTTTTTTTATTGAAGTGATTAATAACTGAAAGCCCATCATAACAATGGTTAATGATAATATCAAACTAGCTATAGTCTCAGCTCTTTGCCTGCCATAAGGATATTTCTTATTTGAAGGAAGCCTAATAATAAAACTTACAACAAGTGTCATAATAGCAATTCCAATATCAGAACCTGTGTCTATAGCATCTCCTAATATTGCAAGACTAGATGTGAAATATGCAACTATAAGCTTTAATAAAAATATAAAACTGTTTCCAACTAAGGCTACAACAGATGCCTTCCTAATAATCTTTGATTTATCTTCTAACATAAGAGTTGAGTTTATATAAAAAAATATATAGAAACAAGAAGAAGCCTCCTCTTACTTATAAAAACCAATAGGTTGTATTACCATGCCATTTTTGTTAAAATAGCAAAATTAAGGGTATATTCAGCATTAAAAATGTTCAATGTTAAGAAGTTCCATTATGGAAAATTTGCTGTTTTCTTCTTTTTTGTTCTATTACTTGTTTCTTTATTTGACATTAAAAAAGTTAAAGGTTCTTCTATGCTTTCAAGTTTTAAGGAAAACGATATTTTATTGATATTTAGAGCAATGTATGGTATCAAATCACCTTTTTCAAATAAATACTTAGTTAGATGGCTTGATGTGGAAAGAGGAGATGTTGTGATGTACAAAATTAGAGGTCATTACGTAATAAAAAGATGCTATGCAACAGATGAAGACTCCATATATTTTTATCAAAAAAATAATATAGAAAACCTTGAATATTTTATGAAAATTAAAGGAAAAGAAATTAAGATTGACAGGTTTTCTTACTACAGATTATTTTTAGATTATTCTGATTCAACTACAGAAGGAATGCAAGAAGTGCCAAGAGGTTCTCTTCTACTTTTGGGAGACAATATCTCGTCTTCATTTGATTCAAAAGATTATGGCTATGTTACACAAGACAGTATTTTAGGAAAAGTGATTCAATGGAATTAAAAATTTCGAAAAAGCGATTTATATTTTTTGTTATTTGTTTGCTAATATTTGTTGCTCTTTTATTAGGGCAATTTGCAAGGTATATGCTTTTTAGAGAAATAAAACAAAAACCTGCAAAGATTATAACAAAGCGTGGAAATATTTATGACAGAAACAAAAGAATATTAGCTGTGCAAACAACACTATATAATCTTTCAGCAAATAAAGACTTAATTAAGGATGAAGTTGAATATGCAAGAATAATATCACCATTAATTGGTATGTCTGAAGAAGAGTTTATAAACAAAATTAGAAGAGCTCCTTCAAATTTTGTCTATATAAAAAAACGAATTAGTGAAAATGAAAAAGAAGCTTTGCTTTCTGCAATAGACTTAAACGACATTGAAGGTTTAAGTGTTGACCCTATTTTCAATAGAACATACCCTGAAAATACACTTGCCTCAACTGTTGTAGGCTTTTTAGGTGATGATGGGCTAGGATTGACTGGAATAGAATATTCACTTCAAAAAGTTCTTTCTCCTCCCCCTAATTCCGAGGGTTATGATGGTGTGGGTTATGATGTTTATCTTTCTATAGATGCAAATATCCAATATGTAATGGAAAAAG
This sequence comes from uncultured Treponema sp., assembly GCA_963543085.1. GTDB lineage: Bacteria > Spirochaetota > Spirochaetia > Treponematales > Treponemataceae > Treponema_B. The sequence goes on from CAUUAF010000066.1 coordinate 4,789, forward strand.
TAGCTAGTAATGTAATGCAAGAGACAAACTGTGAAGGTTTAATGTTTTTAGCTGTAGAAGGAAAAACGGGAGAAGTGCTGGGCTATGTGAGTGCTCCTTCAGCAAGTCTTGCAAATTTCACGACCAGTAAACAGGAAGAACGTTTTGATCGTCCTGCTAACTTTATATACGAGCCTGGTTCAGTTTTCAAAATATTTTCAATAGCTTCTTTTTTACAGTTAGGAACAACTCACGATGGAGATGAATATGTTTGCGATGGACATTTTGATTTTGAAAACACAAAAAATGGAAATAAAGTTGCATCAATAAAATGTTTGCATAGACACGGAATAGTAACACCCAGAGACATTATAAGGCTTTCTTGTAATGATGGAATTTCACAAATAGCAGATAAAACAAACAATTTAGATTTTTATAAAATGCTAGTTTCTTTTGGTTTTGGTTCTCAAACAGGCATTAATTTACCTGGAGAAACTGTTGGGATATTAAATGCTCCTAAGTATTGGTCAGTAAGATCTAAACACACAATTGCAATGGGACAAGAAATAGGAGTTTCAGCATTACAAATTGCCCAAGCAGCCACCGCTATTACAAATGATGGAGCTTTATTAAAGCTTTCTTTAATTTCAAAAGTGGAAGATAAAGATGGAGACATAGTATACTCGCACTCTCCTAATGTAATTAGGCATGTAATTTCCAAAGAAAATGCTCACTTGGTTCTAGATTATATGCATTCTGCTTCAAAACAGGGGGGCACAGGCTGGAGGGCATCTATTAATGGAGTTCCAATTGCTGTTAAAACAGGCACTGCTCAAATGGCAAACAAAAATGAATTAGGCTATAGCAAAACTGATTTTGTTGCGAGTTGCATAGGAATATTTCCAAGTGATGATCCAAAAATTATTTTATACCTAGCTTGCGTGCGTCCTGTAGGAAAAACTTATGGTGAAGTAATCGCAGCTCCTGCAATTTCACAAGTTGCAAACGAAATTATAGACTATCTTGGTATGGCTAGAGAAAATGCTCCAAGTGTTGAACATTCAGGAAAAGTGATAATTAAAAACGAAGAAGCAGATGTTCAAATAAAGGATATTATGCCAAGCCTAATAGGAAAATCTAAAAAACAGTTGTTGAATGTTATAAGAGAAAAAAAGTATAAAATAATTTTGCATGGAGATGGTTATATTTATAAACAAACACCAAGATCTGGAACTCGCCTAAAAGAAGGGGATGAAATTGAGTTGTACCTTAGATGAGAGTCTCCTTTCACACAACATTTCTCTTTTTAAAACTCGATTCCCTGATCTTTATAAACTCCTAAAATTTGAGCAATATACGCCATCCTCTCTTCTTAAAATGATTCCAAAGGAATATGAGTTGGGCAGAGCATTAAAAGACGAAAGCTTAACATTAAAAATAAAAGAGCATTATATACACTCTAAATATAATCCTATTATGGAAGGGAAAAAAATTTCTTCTTCTATAAACTTTAGTTATGCTCCTGATTCTTATTTTTGTTTTTTAGGATTAGGTTTAGCTTATCATGTTGAAAGCTTTATAAATGAAAATCAAAATGTAAATCTTATTTTAGTTGAACCAGATATTTTCATATTCATTTTGTTTTTAGCAAGTAGAAAGTTAGATTTTCTTTTTTCCCATTCTTCTTTAATAATTATTCCTGCAACTCCCCCTAGTGAAACACTGGCAATTTTAGAAAATTTTGAAATAGGAAACACTTTCTATTTTAATACAGATTTAAACATAAGCAAAAATTGGCTTATGGAATTCAATACATTAAAAGTTCGACATCACAAAAAGAATTTGTTGAATTGTAATACACTAAAAAAGTTTTATATAAGATGGCTTAAAAACTTTATCAAAAATATTGATGTAGTCTCATCTCTTCCTAGTATATCTATTTTTAAAAACGCTTTTTTAGGAAGTCCTTCAATTGTTTTTGCAGCAGGTCCTAGCTTAGATGCACATATTCAAGAACTTAAAGACTTGCAAAACAAATTTATTGTTATTGCTGTTGACACTAGCTTAAAAGTTTTACTTGAAGAAGGAATCACTCCTGACTTTGTACTTTTAATGGATAGTCAATATTTGAATTACCTTCATATAGCTGGAGTTAATGCCCCTTCTTCAGTTTTGATTACAGAATCTTCCGTCTATCCTTCTGTATTTTCTTCTAAATTTAAGGGTAAGTGCTTGGTTTCAACTTTTTTCCCATTAGGTAAATACATAGAAGGAAATACTAACGAGAGTCTTTCAGCAGGTGGCTCTGTTGCAACTACCGCATGGGATTTTGCAAGATTCATAGGATCTAATCCAATTATTATGGCAGGGCTTGACTTAGCTTTCACTAAAAATAAAACACATAGTTCTGCTTGCAAATTTGAAAGAGATGCCTTGTTCCTTTCAGATAGATTCTCCACGCTCGAAAAATCATCTTATAAAATGTTAGACATCAAAAATACTGAAATATTAGAAGGTTATAAAGATATGGTTCTAACAGATTCAAAGATGAAAATGTTTGCTTGGTGGTTTGAAAGTAAAATTGAAGAATATCCTACCATTAAAACTTATAACTTTATGGCTCAAGGCTTAAAAATACCTAATATGCCTTCAATTGAAAAATCGCAACTTCTAAAACTAATAGCAAAAAATGAAGAAAAAGATAAGGGAAAAATGATTGATATGCTGTTAGAGAAAACTAAAAGAAACATAAAGACAAACAAAAGAGCTTTTTTGTTTGATGAGATATCATCTAGTTTTATGAATATTTTGATTCTTGTAAATGAGGCATTAAATTTTCTGAGAATGCCTAAAAAAAATATAATCTATCAACTACAAATGCTTAATGCAAAAATAAAAAAAAATGAAATCTATTCACATACAGGCTTTGATGTAATACTAAAAACTATAGAAGCAGAATTTGAGAATATAGAAACTTCCACTCAAATAGATGAAACTAAATTAAAAAAAATATTTGATTTTTATACTTTATTAAAAAAAACTTTGGAAGAAAGCATAATCTTACTAGATAATGCAACTCTATAATTTTTTACTATACTGTAGGAGGAATTAAATATGGTAGAAAAAAAAGCAATGGATTTATTCGAAGCATATGCTCAAAATCAATTACCTTTGACCGAAGGTTATATTGTTTCTTCTTTTTTTAAGGATGATTCTAGTTATAGTGTGTATGAAATCGTTTCTTATTCAACAGTAAAGGATATATATCTTTCGCAAGATGGCTTGAATTTTCAAACCAATGGAAAAAAATTATATTTATTAGTTGAACCTGCAAATTATCCAAACAAATCTATAGAACCAGTTTTTAGAGAAAGTGGATATCAAGTGCCTTTACGTTTTAATGAAGCAAACATAATCACTTGTAAGAACATGAGTCATATTATGTTTAATAAAAAACCATATGAATCTCTTTCATCTTTTACTATTATAAGACCTACAGGAATAAACTTTTCTTTTATTTTTTATGTTCGAGATGATGTTTTTGCATCTATTGAATTATTTTTTGAAAAAACATTAAACCAAGAAGCTCAGATCCCACTTACTGATTCAAAAAAAATTGCAAAAACTTTTGCTAAAACTTGTGAAGAGACTCTTATTTGGAAAAACTAGTTTTTTTAGTATCTAGTCAAATGCTTTATGTGTTTTTGCATTGAAAAACTTTTAAGAGGTTGGTTATGTCTAAGTTGAATCATATACACTTTTTTTCTTTTTGTCTTCTTTGCCTTTTGTGTTTCAATTGCAATACAACTAAAGTTGTAACTAAAAAAGAAAATATTTCTCTTCCTTCAAGAAGGTTGGGCAAAGTTACTGCAGCCATTGTCAAAAGAAATTCAAAAGAACTTTTGCCACGTGAATATTCTTTTGTCTTAATTACTCAAAATGGAAAATTAAGAATTCACCATAAACTTATGGGTGATAATATCTGGATATTTTTTGAAGATGAAAATAGAAAAGTTTTAATTAGTGCAATTGAGAATTATTTAGAAAATTATAAAAACGGTTTTAATGCAAAGAAACAAAAAGCATATTTTGGGAAAGTGCCATCTCAAATGGTGTGGGGGCTTTTAAATGCAGCTCATACAGCAGAACCTACTATGAGATTTGAATATGAATACTTAAAAAATAACAAACCATATTTTATTATAGCAAATACCACTGTAGAATCGTTGAAAAATGATAGCAATTGTCCTGCCGTTAAAATTGCTTTTTCTCCTGCTCAATGTAGAAAAGTCTTATCTCTAATAGGGGAAGAGAATATTTCTTCTATAGTCAAAAGTATTAGAAAAGATTTTGAACAATATGATGAAGAAGAGGAAGAAGACTTTGAAGAAGATGCCGAGATGTTTTCAGATTCTTC
>CAUUAF010000067.1:0-9025 GCA_963543085.1 uncultured Treponema sp.
GGGGATTACAATCAGGATTAAACTTAGAATTATTTTCGTATGAAATATTCTCCTTAAAAAGAATTGATGGATTGTTTTATGAATCAATAGCTTTTTTACTGGTTCTCTGTTCAAATGTAGATACTATTTTTTGCAACATCAAATACTGATATATTCTGAAAAACTTTGTCAAGAACCTTTCAAAGTCAGTATTGCACATTTAATGTGTTATGTATAAAATATCGCTATATGACAACACATCTTCCTTTATTACAAATAATTAGATCCTATTCAATTAAGAAAAATGATAGCAATGTTTTATTGCAAGAATTAACGGATTATATTCACAGATATGCTAAACATTATTTGCAACAAAAGCCTGATTTGATTGAATATATAGAAATAACAAATGAAGAATTGTTAGAAATTATAAAAACTTTTGCGGATGAGGGTGTTCTTTCTGTTATTGTAAATAAAAAAAATATTCTTATTTTTGTTCCATATTTTTATATTGAGAATGTTGATAAGATATATCAAGATATAGAGAAACGTGAAGATGTGCCGTTTCCACTAGCTTCGGATTTACCATCGTCATTTCCAAAACAACTTACTAGAAAGATAACGTTTGATGATGACTTTATGCATCTTAATCCAACAGATAGCAATGACTTTGTGTATCTTCTAGCATTTTCTGGTTCTGCTAAATCTATACTTTTTCCTGCTCGTTATACAGCTGATAATCTTTTAAGTCTTTCGATAAAGAAAATTCAACTATATTTTAGAAAAGATGAAACAAAAGATTATCTTCAAAAAAGACTTTTAATTGCAAATCCTTCAAAAGATGCAACAGTGCGTTCTTTTGTGATGAAGATTCAGTCTAAAGACATGGGGCTTGTGCGCTCAATAAAAGACGCAGATGATAATTACTTGTTGTGGGGGCAACTTTGTGCATTTATTAAACAAGATATTGATAAAAAGAATGAGAAATTGCCTGAAGAAGAGTCTCTGTTAGCAGCTGTTAGCATTATAGATTTTCTAAATAACTACTACAGGGGAACTCATCAAAAAGATTTGCAAAAACAAACAGCATTAAAGAATTTGGGCTTTGCATTTCAACGTCCTCCTTACTATTTTACGATTAAAAATATTACTGATTTTGTGGATTCAAGAGGGATTCCTCTTCTTGGTCAGTATGAGCAAACAGATCTGACAGATTATTTACAAAGGAAGACGTCTATTTGTGAAAATTTTTCTGTACCTGATATTTTAACGTTTAGAAATTCAAATGGAGAGCGATTTTATGTTTATGCAGATAAGGTTATTCCATTGTTGATATCATTGGTTACAGAGTGTAGAACTCAAGTTAAAGATGCTTGTATAGCAAAATGGGTGCAACTACTAAAAAACTTTAGACAAGACTCTTCAATGAGAAATAATGAGGCTTTTGATAGATTTGTCAAAGAAGTTTGTGAAGTAGAAGCAAACAACATTTATGCAATATTAAATGCTCCATTTATGTCAGCTTTGATATTAGATCAAAAAATTAATGATATACAAGCAGGTGAGATAGCAAGATTATATCCTGATGGAAAGCAAGCTTCGTATAGCGATATTTTAATGCTTAGTAGGATAGAGCTTCTAAATGACGCAAAAATTCTTCTTCCATTTTATTATACATTACCTGTTATTTCTTCAATAATAGCATTCTTTGTGGGACACAAAAAAGAACCTAAGGTTGAAAATAAAAAAGAAGAACAGCCTAACAAAGAAAAAAAGAATACAAAGAAAAGGAAAACATATAAAGATGTAGTTGGTTCTTTGTCCAAAGAAATGTTGCCTCAAGGTCTTTCTATGGATGAAGCTCTTCAATACTATTTGGACTTATGGAACAATAACTTAAATAAAAAACTAAGAGATAATCTCACAGAGGATGTTAATTCTTTTATTAGAGATTATCTTAGAAACATTCAAAGAACCCTGCCTGTTTCTTCTGTGGATAAGGCGAGGGTTGAACAACTTGCAGAAACTGTGGTTCATACAAATAGCCTATCAAAAATAAAAGATAGAAAAGCCTTGAAGTCTTACACTGAGATTTATATATTAAAGGTTATCAGTACGTATTTTCAAGAAAACTCAATGGGAAAAATTCTTTAGGTAAGATTATTTTTATTAGTTGACATCTATGAAACTTATGTAAAAATGGTTTTGTAGATGTCGTCTATTTCTATCAACTATTACCTTAAATTTGCCGTTATCGTACTATGCTGATTGTTGCTTGAATTATATGAGCAAATTTATTTTCAGGAATAACTTATGGAACAAAGTTTATTGCCACATAATCTTAATGGATTTAGGATTCATATGGTTGGAATAAAAGGCACAGGAATGACAGCCCTCACACAACTTCTTAGTAGTAGGGGGGCTATAATTACAGGTAGTGATGTTAATGATGTTTTTTATACAGATGAAATATTAAAAAGACTTTCAATTGAAGTTACTTTTTTTGATGAATCAAACATAAAAGATGATATAAAGCTTGTTATATATTCTGCTGCATACACATTTGAATCTAATGTGGAGTTGAAAGAAACTCAAAAAAAGAACATTCCACATCTTTCCTATCCTGAAGCTCTCGGCGAATTTTCGCTTCATAGTTATTCATGTGGAGTTTGTGGGGTGCATGGAAAAACAACCACAACAGGAATGGTGGGTACTATTCTTAAAGAATTTGGGCTCCAAGCTTCTGTGTTAGCAGGAAGTTCAATAACTAGTTTTGACTCTTCTTGTGTAATGTTGAAAGGAGATAAGTATTTTGTTGCAGAAACTTGTGAGTATAATAGGCATTTCTTAAATTTCCATCCAAAAGAAATAATACTTACAAGTATAGAAGGAGATCATCAAGATTGTTATCCAACATATGAATCTATTTTAACGGCTTTTTTAAATTATATAGAAAGATTACCAGATATGGGAAAGGTCTTTTATTGTGAAGATGACAAAGGGGCTAGAGAAGCAGCAAGACTTTCCTTTTCTAGTCGTCCAGATTTGAGGTTTATTGGATATGGAGAAAATGCTATAGGGGACTATGGATTAAAAATAATTGGGATAAAAGATGAGAAGTTGCACTTTTCTCTATCTGGATTTGCAGGAGAATTTTCACTTCCTATACCTGGAAAATATAATGCACTGAATGCAACTGCTGCAATTGCTCTTTCGTTGAGTCTTTTGCAAAAAGAAAAAAGTGAAGTCACAATTGAAGATTTAGGTATTATAAGACATGCTATTTCAAAATATACAGGTGCTAAAAGACGTTTTGAACTTATTGGCAGTATAAACGACATAGTTTTTTTAGATGACTATGCTCATCACCCAACGGCTATAAAAGCTTTGTTGAAAGGCTTGAGAGAGTTTTATCCAACACGAAGAATAGTAGCAGATTTTATGCCACATACTTATTCAAGAACTGTTGCTCTTTTGGATGAATTTTCTGATAGCTTTAAGGATGCAGATATTCTGATTCTTCATAAAATATATGCCTCTGCTAGAGAAGTGTATAATGGAGGAATTACTGGAGAAACTTTGTTTGAAAAAACTAAAAAGAATAGGAAAAACGTATACTTTTTTTCTGAAGTGTTGGAAGCAAAAGATTTTGTTTTGCAAACCTTAAAAAAAGGTGATCTTTTTGTTACAATTGGGGCTGGAGATAATTGGCAACTTGGCAAAAAAGTTCTATTAGAATTAGAAAATAAGTTAGGCAATACACCTATTACACACTAAAGGAGAAAAAACTATGAGAAGCATGACAGGTTATGCTTTAGTGGAAGACACAATAGAAAATAGTTTTGTTAGCGTTGAAATAAAAAGTTATAATTCTAAATATTTAGAGCTAGATGTAGTTCTTCCGAATTTTTTATCTAGTTTTGAAGCTTTTGTACATTCCTTCATTGCAAAAAAGAAAGTGAGAGCAAAAATGGGGGTTGTTGTTAAGGCTTTTCATTCTTCTCAAGAAGCTCAAATTAGTATAAACAGAGAAATTGCAACATCATATATTAATGAACTTAAGTGTGTCGCAACTGAGTTGGATATTCCTTTTACTGCAAATATTGAGTTTCTTCTTAAGCAGTCTGGTATTTTAAAATATGAGATAAAAACTGATAGAGAGGCATGGGAAAGAAGATTGACAGTAATGCTGAATAGATGTTTTCACTTTTATGATCAAGTACGTCTTGCTGAAGGAGAAGCTTTATTAAAAGATATAGAAAATCAGGCTAGCATAATAGAAGAAGAATTAAAAAAAATAGAACAATATTCATATAAAATGGATGAGTATTTTAAAGAAATTGTTAGAGCTAGATTTTTAGAAGTTGTTGGGAGTGACTATAACGAAGAAAGAGTTATGCAAGAAGTGGCAGCTCTTCTTGTACGTTTTACAATCAATGAAGAAGTTGTGAGATTGAAAAGTCATCTTATTTTGCTAAGAGATGAATTAAAAAAAGATGGGGCTGTCGGAAAAAGGCTGGATTTTATTTCTCAAGAAATTATGAGAGAAATAAATACAATTGGTGCAAAAAATCAACTGAATGAAATCACCCCTTCTGTGATTATGATAAAATCTTGTGTTGAAAATATTAGAGAACAAGCTAAGAATGTGGAGTAGAATATGATAGAACAATATGAAATTCCTAAAGGTAAAGAGTTGAGAGTTGCAATATCAGGAAAGTCAGGTTGTGGCAATACAACTGTTTCTTCTCTTTTAGCTTCTAAACTATCTATTCCTTGTGTGAACTACACTTTTAAAAACTTGGGAGCAGAGTTAGGTTTAAGTGTTAAAGATATTATGGAAAAAGCTAGAACAGATTTTTCATTTGACAGAGCTGTGGATACAAAACAGGTAGAGCTTGCAAACAAATCTTCGTGTATTTTGGCCTCTAGGCTTGCTATATGGCTATTAACGAATGCAGACTTGAAAGTTTATCTTCATGCTTCTAGCGATACAAGAGCTAAAAGAGTGCATAAACGTGAAGGTGGCAGTTTTGAAGTATTGAAGGCATTCACAGAAACTCGAGATAATGAAGATACAAAAAGATATAAAGACCTATATTCAATAGATAATAACGATTATTCCTTTGTTGATCTTTTAATTGATACAGAAGGCTTAGCTCCTGAACAAATTGTGAATATTATTCTTGATTCATTATTAAAAAAATCGCTGATATGTGTTTCAAATCCTGATAGGTAATTTGAAATTTATTAGTTAACGAAATGGCTTTGTAATTGCAAGAATTTGTTTGTAGAATTTTGGAGTTGAATTTGCTTTTTTTCCATAAAGCATATAATTTGTAAAAGGTAGGAGCATAGATGAAATTATTAGTTATTTCTGACGGTCATGGAGCAGTAGATAACCTTTCAGCTCTTTCGAAGTTTGTTCAAGATGTTGATTTGGTCCTTTTTGCTGGAGACTTTGCAGCATTTAATAAACTAGAGACAGGTTTACCTTTTCTTAAAAAATTACGTAGCTTGCATAGAAATGTATATTCAGTGTTGGGGAACTGCGACCCACCAAGCTTTATAGAAGAACTAAAAGCTTTTGATGTAAACATGCAGGCAACTACTACTCATTTTGAAGATTTTGTTTTATTAGGTTCGGGAGGGGCTTCTAAATTTACTGGAACTACACCAAATGAGAGAACTGACGAAGAATTGGTAAGTGATATTAACCTTTACTATGAAGAAAAAGAAGATGACAATATAATTCTTGTGACACATAATCCACCTCATGGAGTAAGAACTGACAAAGTAGCTCCTTTAGTTCATGTAGGTTCTAAATTGATTCGTGAATTTATAGAAGAAAAAAAACCTATTCTTGCAATTTCTGGGCATATTCATGAGGCATTTGGTATAGATTCTATTGGTCAAACATTACTTTTGAATCCGGGAGCTTTGTGTGATGGGAGATTTGCAATAGTAGAAATTATAAAAGAAAATGGAAAATACAAAGCAACTGCAGTTTTAAAAAGCATTTAGGCAAAACATTAATTTTTTAAAGCAGTTTTAAAGTTTTTCCGAATATGTAGGGTAAGGAAGGGTGGCATGCCGGGACTAAAAGAACTTAATAATTTTAGAAATAATTTACAAAATATAGCCAATGAAGCCAATGTTGTCTCTCAATGGAAAGAAAGATATGAAGATTATCCATATCCAGAAAATCCTCCTTTGCCAGATGTTGACGTTGATAGTCTATTAGGGGGTATTGAATTTCCTCCTAGTCAAGAGGCAGAGAAAGCATCAGATATTGAAGCTTCAACTTATCCAGCTAACAGTGATGATGGTTTGGATTCAGTGATAGAGGGCATGAGTAATTTTGCAGATGATGCTCTTCCTCCAGATGATTTGGATGGTATAGATTTGCCGTCTCCTGACATTTTTTCAATGCCGACAGATTTGGATTTTAATAATTTACCTTCCATTGATGATTCATCTCAGGATGAAAAAGATCAATTTAATGATGATTTTCTAAATAATGAAGTTAGAGACGATTTTGCTCCACCTCCTAGTATTTCAGATATTGAGGAAGAGCCTGTTAAGAAAACTAAAGCAAAAAAGATAGATCTTGATAAATGGAATGCTAGTCAAGATGAAGAGCCTATTTCAACTATAGAAAAATCAGATCCTAACGATTTCTTACCACCTTTTGACGAAACAATTGAGGATAATAGTGGTGATGAGGATTTTTTAACTGAAGATAGCTTACAAGATGAACCTTTAGTTAATGATATAGATCTTTCTCAATTTGATTTTGGAGATGATTCAGAAGGTGAATCTTCGTTAGATTTTGCAGATTCTTCTATTCCACCTTCAATAGATGATGTGGATTCTTCTCTTTCTTTTGAAGAATTGCCTAAAACAGACATTCAGGATGATGAGGAGCAAAACTATCCAAAAGATGAGATTACAAATGATTTGACTGATGAAGAACTTTCTTCACTAGATAGTATAGAAAATAATGATTCAGCTATTGATCTTTCTGCATTTGATCCTGATGAGTTTGGAAAAATTGAAGGTGAAGAAGAAATTAAGAATGCGGATATTAATAATGATAAAACTTTTATTTCAGACGATCCTATTGATGCTTCGGAATCAGGTGAAGTAGATGAGCCTAGCGAAGCATTAGAAGAGGTAAAAGATACAGAGCCACAAATTGATTTGAGTGATTTTGATTTTGGTAATCAAGATGGTGCATCTGATGTGCTTTCGCTTGATGAAGAAGAACCACTTAATGAGGATGAATCATCTTTGCAGCCAGTGGAAGATGTCTCTAGTGTCGATTCTTCAGGTTTAGATTTTAACGGAAATGATGTTTCAGCTTTGGACGAGCTGGAAGAGATTCCAACTTTAGATGATAGTGATGATGTTGAAGAAGTTGAACCTGTTGAGGAATTGGATGAAGTAACAGAAGATGATCAAGAAGGCGAAAATATTGGTGATCTTAGTGTGGAAGATATGGGGGATACTTTAGCTCCTGTAGAAGATGATTCTGATAATATGCTCCCTCTTTCTAGTGCAGAACTTGATGCTATGGATGCACAAGAGAATCCTGGCAATCAAGACATAGACTTGGAAGCTTTTGACCAAGCACCTGCTGTGGATGATATTGATTTATATACAGAGCCAGAAGATGATTTGGAAGAATTAGACAACTCTGTAGCAGCTGGTGTAGCAAAACCAAAGCAGGATATTCCTGCTGAATTTGATTCTTTTTCTAATATAGATATCTCATCAGGTGGAGAGGAATCAAATATAGATGAACATGCTGCTTTTACAATTAGTAACAATATTCTGGACGAAAGTATTTCAGATACTGTTGGTGGTTTTTCTGTTCCAGATGACTACACGCAATTTAGTCAAGGTGGTTCTTCTTATTCAACTGCAGATGACAAAGCAAAAGATGATGATAATATTTCACTAACGCTGACGGAAGAAGAATATCAACACTTACTAGAGCGAATCTCTTCTTTCCCTCTAAATGTTAGGCTCGAGATTGAGGATTATCTTGCACATAATGATGATACAACAATTTCAAAGATGGAATTTGTTCATCTTATTGTTTCTGGAGCTAAATTAAAAAAAGTTGCTTCAAAGTTAAGTGAAATTTTAGAGAAGCCAATTCCTATCCCAAAGGGATTTGAAAGAAAAACTGCTGAAGAATATGAAGCAGAAAAACATAGTTTCAAATATAAGTTAAGATATAAGATTATTCCTTTTGCTACAATAGCTGGTATAGCCCTGATTTTAACTAGTTGTATATGTTTTTTATTCTGGACTTTTGCATATATTCCTATTGTCTCTGAAACAATCTATAATAAAGGTTATACATTGCTAGAAGAAAATAAATATTCTGAAGCAGTGCAAAAGTTTAAGGATGCTGGAGAGTATAAGAAGAAGAAGCGTTGGTATTTTAAGTATGCCAGTGGCTTTAGAGAGAAAAAACAATTTCAGCTTGCAGAAGACATATATAAAAGACTACTTTTTGATTTTAATCATGATAAAAAAGGTGGTCTTGAATATGCTTCTATGTTGCGTGATGATCTGCATAATTATGAAAAGGCAGAAACTATCCTAAAACGTAGCGTTCTTGACTATCATGTTAATGATGAGCAGGCTTTGATGTCTTTGGGGGACACATATTTGGATTGGGCTAGAGAAGATTCAGAAAAATATGAAAAAGCTAAACAGACATATTCTTCACTTATCAGTATGTATGGAAGGAAAGATCCATTCCTTTCAAGGATGATGAAATATTTTATTCGTACTGATAATTTAAAGGAAGTCTTGCCACTCAAAAAACATTTCATGAGTAATATTAAGAAATTAAATATTGAGGATTTGACAGAACTAGGTTCATATTTACTCACAAAACGCTATGAAGATGATATGGAAGAGAATGATGCTATAAAAGACATAGATGATGTGAGAACTGTACTTCAAGCTCCTCTAAAACGAGATAGAAATGATGCAAATGCAAACTATAATATGGGACGTTTTGCCT
>CAUUAF010000068.1:0-8415 GCA_963543085.1 uncultured Treponema sp.
GCGCTCATGTTGTGATTAATGATCATAATGCTACTCCTTTGGCGATTTTCCCTCTTCCTTATATAAAGAGGCGTGGCATCCCTGCCTTACTATATGCTCATTCTCAAGACACTCAAAAACACGTCATCACCTTTCCAAAGCCCCTCTACAACAGCTTTAAAATAGCAACTCATGTCTTCCCATGCCTCCTTATTTATATCGGAGGTGGGAAAACAAATCTTAAATGCAAAAAGAAGTTTTTTCTCTATTTTATTATTTTTCATTTTCAATACAATTATAACTCTAATAAAATACCAATTGGTAAATGATCAGAATATCCAGTTTTTGTACCACTATTATACCTATTCACCTTTCCTTCACGAACTAATGGAGCTTTAGAGGCAACAGTAAAAAAGATTGATTTAATTTTAGAACTATTTGAATAAAAAATATGATCTAGTTTTTCCCAATTATTTTTATAGAAATAACTGCCATCTATCTTTTCATCATCTCCATCTACATATTCTTCCACATAATTTATATTTTGATCTTCATAATCTCTCTCATATAAATTCCAAGCATTATTAAAATACTTCATTTTAGAAAACTCATTCAAATTCTGATTAAAATCTCCAGCTGCTATGACAAAATCTGATGTTTTTTCTTTTTCTTTCATTCTGTTGTATAACATTTCTTCTTGCATTTTTCTTAAGTTTTTGTTTCCATCACGTTTGCTTTTCCAATGCACTGCAAAAACTGTAACTTTCATTTCATTTCCAGCAACAGAAACTAGTAATTCGGCTTCTATTATTGGTCTTAGAGTTTTATTTTCAAAATACACATTATGTGCTTTTGTAGCCAATATTTTGTGTTTTGAAAAAATAACTGTATTAAATGGAGAAGTTTTTTCTTGAATAAATACAGCTTGGTTATATATATTATTGGAAAGATGTTTAGAAATATCTTTAATCACTTCATAGCTTTCAATTTCTTGTAAAACCAAAATATCAGGTAAATCTTCCTTTTCAATCAATTCATTAGTACATATTTTAACTGCTTCTAAAAGTCTAGTAATTCTTTCATTATAACTAGCCTCATTCCAATTTCCATTTTTGAATTCCTTAAATTCTCTTCCATCTTTAATTGCATCAAAAAAAGTTTGAGTATTATAACTAACCAAACTTATAGTATTTTTCTCTTTGCATGAAATAATCAAAAATAGCAATACAATAGAATAAAAAGTTTTTTTCATTCATGACACCTCTAATCGTAGTATTTGCTATTTTTTGTTTTGCTTTGGCTTAGAAAATATGATATTGTTAAAACATTATACGAAAGGTATTTTGAAGGTTATAAACTCATATATACCTTGTAAATAAAAGATATTGAACACCTTTTAATATAAACTTTTTAGAAAATCAATCTTTGACTTTGCCAAAAATTTCAGGGATGCTTTACAACCTGTATAGAAAACATATGCAATTAGAAAATCTTAATTAACATTTGGAGTGACACTATCTTGCTTCTTTTTCTTAAAAGTAGCTTTTTTAAAAAAATTAGAATTATGAATAAAACTAGAAAAGGGATATTCTTTCTCTATGGCATTCACTGGGCAAGCTTTAATGCATTCATCACACCTTATGCAATCAAAACTGTTAGGGACTCTAAAAACTGGAATGTCCATCTTGCAAGCTTTTTGGCACTTATTGCAATGAATACATTTGTCATTTATTTTAAACCTATAGACACTTATAGGATTAAAAAGACCTAAAAGGGCACCAAGTGGGCAAATGTACCGACAAAAAAGCCTATAGATAAACATACAAGCAATACTTATAACTATAAAAATTACAAATTTATTCAAAAAAAGATAACGTAAAAGAGGCAATATTTGCCTACTCTCTGGTTCTCTCATAAAAAAATCATAGATGATATGTGGAATAGCTCCCACTAGAACACCTTGCGGGCATACATACTTACAAAAAAATGGATATGCATACTTGCCTAAAAAAAAGTATGGCACAAAAAATGGAAGAAGAAAAACAGCAACACCTAAAAAAACGAACTTCATCCATCTCAAAACATTATCAATCTTGCGAGGTACTTTAATTTTTTTGAAAGGAATCTTGTCCAACAAATCCTGATAAAACCCAAAAGGACAGACATAGCCACAATAAAAACGTCCCATAGCGATAGCAAAAAGAGCTGTAAGCCCTACAACGTAATATGGAAAATGAAATTTGTATGGAGGCTTCATTCTACTACTATTAATCGTGGCTTGAATTGAGCCTATAGGACACCCCGAAACAGCTCCAGGACATGAATAACAGTTTAATACAGGGAAGCACATTTTCTTTATACTTCCCTGATAGAGTTCCCCATTAAAAAATCCGCGTAAATGAGCATTTGTTACAAGAAACCCAAGTGCTTGAATATAATGGCGTTTTTTGTTCAATGTTTTTTGTTTAGAAGACTTACCCAAGCCCTATACACTCCATTCATATATATATAGCTTTAATGAAGACACTCTTTACTTGCCCATCAGCAATACCAATATAAAGAGCAAGTAAAGCTAGAGTAATAAAAGAAACTCGCAAAATATTTACAAGTCTTGTACTCATTATTTTTTCACTTTTTCTAGTAATTCATCAAAAGCTTTAGCAAAATCTTCTTCACTTCTTCCACCAATGATTATATTACCAATAACATCTCCATCACTATTAAAAAATAGCGTTGTAGGATATGCCTGAATATTGTTGTATATCGCATCCAAAGAAGCATTTTTCTTTAAGACAACAAAATCACATTCAGAATCCTTGATTATTTCTATAGCTTCGTCCAAAGCAGAATCATCTTCGTCAGTAACGTCAGAGCAAATTGCCACAACAGCACAACCTTTTTCTTTATATACTTTTTCTAATCTTCCAATATCTGGAAGCTCAGCTCTGCAAGGTGGACACCAAGTTGCCCAAATATTCACCATAGTAACGGAAGCTTTTTTGAATATATCTTGTGTTACCTCATTTCCATTTAAATCTGTAGTTTTGAATGTTAAGCCCTTTATGTTCTGCAACGAAGCCTTTCTAGGAACGGGATTTGCTACCCTTACTCCCTTTGTAATTTTTTTTGAAATTGCTATTAAATCTTTATATTGAGCTTTTTCATCATCTTGAAGCATTGCAATATCAACACCTTCATCAAAAGCTACTACTTGAGTATATTCATTAGTTTTTCTTAAAACAGTTATATCTTCTGTATTCAATATTTTTGTAATAGGATTCTCTTCGGTAATTAAAGGAGTTCGCAATGTCACAAGTGCAAATATGTCTTTCACACGTGGAATAATTTCTTCTCTAATCTTTTGCCTTTTTTCATCATCAGCTAAACTCCCATCTGCAACAATAGCATCGTAGTCTTTGTTTGTTCGATCAGAAATATACCTATATAAATACCCTTTGTATATAGGAAATGTCTCATCATCTTCATCTCCAATAGTACGCACGCTGACATTATCTTTTTTGTTGGATATCTCCTGTGGCATTTGCACCTTAAAACCAATTTCTGTAAAAGACCTCCAGTTTTCTTTTTCTTCTGCATCACTAACAGTTAATTCAGAACCGTTTCCACTTTCTTTCGAACACGAAAAGAAAGCAAATATAAAAACAATAGCAACAAACTTAAAAATATTTTTCATCTTTACCTCCTAAATAAAACATCCCCACAAAAATGTACTACGAAAAGCCATTATAGTGATAGCTTTTTATAAGCACAAGTCTTTTTCAATACCTTACTTTATATCTTCTCTGAAAAAAGGCATACTCATACATCTAGGTCCACCACGTCCTCGAGAAAGTTCTGAATCTTGCAATTCTATAACTTTCAATCCTTTTTTGTTTAATATTTCATTTGTTATTTCATTTCTTGAATAAACTATAATTTTACCAGGTGCTATACAAAGAGTGTTAGAACCATCATTCCACTGTTCTCTTTCTGAAACTATTCCATCATCTCCCCCACACTTTATGAGTTCCACATCACTAGAAGTAGAATATTTTCCCAAAATCTCTTCAAGTGTAGTGTCAAAATGAGAAATACTTATATCACCTTTTGCTTTTTTTTCTATATTATAGACATTCAGCGGTCCTAAAATACCGGGATGTATTGTGAATTTATCATAATCAATCTGTGTAAAAACAGTATCTAAATGCATAAAAGCTCTTTTTTTGGGAATCTCAAATACTAATACATTCTCAATCTCATTTTTTTCTCTAAAAACATTTTTTGCAAAAGTCTCTATTCCTAAAGCAGTTGTTCTCTGAGACAAACCTACAGCAACAGTCTTATTTGTTAGGTTAAGAATATCTCCGCCTTCTATGCTAGGATAGCTATGCCTGTTGTAATAGAAGGGAACTTTATCTTTATAATCCTTGTGATATTTGAATATATATTCTCCATAGAGTGTTTCTCTTCTCCTTGTTTCAGAGTACATTGTGTTTATGCTAACTCCATTACCTACACAAGCGAAAGGATCTCTGGTAAAATATAGATTTGGCATAGGTTTAATGAGAATGTCATTTTCCCCACCGACAAGATCAAAAAGACTAGAAGAACCTAATGAAATATCTTTTTTTCTAAACCCTTCCATTGTTTTAAGAACAAGCTTTTTTTCATCTTTTATTGCCATCAAATAATCTTTAACTTTCTCTTTATGTCCTTCTGAATAAAGACTTGAATCTTCAACATATTCATCAATAAAAGCCTTCTTTATATCTTTATCTTTCATAACTTCTGCAACCAAATCTTCAAGATATAAAACTTCAACACCATTCTCTTTTAATACCTTTGCAAACTCATCATGTTCTTTTTGTGCAATTCTTAAAAATGGAATATCATCAAACAAAAGCTCTTCCAAAGTTTCAGGTGTAAGTAAAAGCAATTCATTTGATGGACGGTGCAACATAACCTTTTTTAAGACACCAATTTCACTAGTAACATGGATACAAGACATAAAGTCCCCCTTTTCAAAGAAATTAATTGATCAGACGCCAGTCATTCTACAATATAACTTATTAAAAAAACAATGGTACCTAAAATGCCCTAACGGGACGAACTGACCTATAGGTATATTTATTATCTCTGGCAATTTGCTGCATACCACCACTGAAACACTGAACCCATACATACGAATTAACATCCTCACTACTTGACCAATGCCAACTATCCCTACAAGTGGCGAGAACACGTCCTCCTTGAGTTTTATACATCAAATCTAGCTCATCTTTACTTGGCAAAAACCATTCTCCTGCTTTTGTGTTTGGAGTAGTATATTTTGAACACCTATAAGCTGCACAATTATCTTCTGTGAGTTTTTCTGAACTTCTGTTTAATATCCTATATGTATTGCTTTTTCCATAACCTAGACCTTCTCTCGTGTTTACAATAAAATTTTGTGGATACCAGTAGCTAAGTCTCATCTCATCCTTACCCATTTCTAAATAATAACAAGTTTTCTTTCCACCTTTGCCGTCATACACTGTAAAACCTTTTTTATCAACATAAAACACGATGCCACCACCGGGTCCATCATCTCCAACCTTATAATTTCCTAACATTGTAGCAGTAAAGAACAATGAGTGTTCACTTGCCTTTGCTACTAGTTGACTACAAAATTCGGGCATCTTTTCAAAAAAATCATCTATACTCGTCACTCTATCCAAATGAGATGAAACTATTGTTGTCGTATTCACATCCAATATCTTCACAGTAAGAAAAAGATTGGCTCCCCTTTTCATCAACTGACCTACAACAACTTGATTAGCATTAAGTGCTTTTCCGAGCTCAGCCACTTTTTTACTATCAGACCAATCTGAAGCTTGAAAAGATAACTCTCCTCTTATTTTATCAAAACTTCCTCTGTCAACTATCCTAGCAACTCCCAGATTGCTAAATGCTGTTGTAAACATATTCATCACAAACTCAATATCATCAGTAGCTATTCCTTTTGCGTCAAAGGTAGTTATTACTATAACAGGCTTATTCTCTTCATTTTCTTGTGCAAATAAAATACTAGCCTCTATTAAAATAAAAGCAGACATACATAGTAAAATATTTTTTTTCATTATGACCTCTAAATTTACAGAAACAATTATTAGTCCGGCTCAATGCTAACAAATTTCTAAAACATTTTTAATGGGTAAAATTACCATCTAGGATGGATTCAGCAATACAACTTTACATAACGCACAGCAATATTAATCACGTACTTTAATAACTTTTCATTCTTGATAGTAAGATTACATATCTTGACAAAACCTATCTAAAGTTTAATATAAAAAGCATGCAACTAGCAAACTTTTTTACCGCTTCTAGGATCGTTTTAGCGCCTATATTTTTTGTTGTTTATTTTCTTCCAAATTACATCAATGTTTCACCTAAAATAACGCTTGTTATCCTAATTCCACTTTTTACATACATGCAATTCACAGATTTTTTGGATGGATATGTTGCACGAAAATATAATATGGTTTCTGACTTTGGAAAATTATTCGACCCGTTTGCTGATGTACTCGCAAATGTCGCTGTTTTATTCTGCTTTACACTCGATGGTTTTCTTCCATCGGTGTTTTTTTTGATTGTCTTATATAGGGAAATATCAATAGTTTTTGTTAGAATGTTGGCAATCAAAAAAGGCTTGGTCATCGGAGCAAAAATGCTTGGTAAAATTAAGACAGTCATGTATATATCCGTTGGAGGAATGTGCCTTTTTATTAGGCTATGCCTAGCCTACAATATTGAAACAAACATAATTTCAATATTCACTATTTTGAACATAATATTATATAGCCTTGCTGGCATTTTTAGCATCCTATCATTTTATTTTTATGTAGTGGATTATAAAAAATATTCAAAATTGAATAGCTAAGCATTCCTTTAAAAAACTTAATCACTCGCTTTTTAGGTAACTTTCACAAAGTTCTAATGTAATTTTCAATTCTGATTCTTCTTCCTGAATACCCTCTTTTTATTAGGCTTATCGTCATCCTTTTTATTATCAGTTTTCCACATTTTAGAAGCTTCTGGTTTCTTTGACTGGCGTTTTTTTGCTAACTCTTTCAATCTCATAGCTCTATTTTTTTCTATAAATTCAATACACTTATCAAGTCCTTGCAAAAACCCCCGCATCTCATCTTCAAAAACAACAACAGAGTGCCTATCAAATCCTACTCCTTCTGATGCCTTGCTTTCCACCACTTGTAAAAATACATCACCTTTTGAATTCTCTTTAACATTAAAAAAATATGTCCTATTTTCAACCTTCACTTGCTGTGTATAAAGTTCTCCACGAATTCCCATATTTTATCTCCCTAAAAACTTGAGTTCCCGCATACTATCAAATATATAAGTTATATTCTAGTATATTTTTTAGCTCTCATTCACTTAACTATAAAACCACGTGAACTTTCAAATTGATATATAAAAGAAACCAAGCCACTATATATACCTGTTGTACATTTCTTTAAGTATGAAGGAGTATTTAATCTCTTGGCTTCTTCTTTGTTGCTTACAAAACCTACTTCTACAAGAATTGAAGGCATTTTTACATTTTTTACAACTATGTATTCCTCTTCTTTAATTCCTCTATTTCTTGAAACATCCCCTATTTCTTTATCAAGACCATCCAAAACAGCCTTAGCCATTAAAACACTTTCCATAGTATACTCTTCTTCTAACATGGAATTTAATATTGAATGAATATCTTTTGGTGTTTCATCTTTATCTATCAGAGTCCTTCTATATTCTGGTGGTAGATACCAAACCTCAAAACCTTGAGCCCTATTACTAAGCGAAGCATTTGCATGTATTGAAATATATAGAATTGCTTCATTTTTATTCACCTTAATTGAATTAGCCATTTTCACTCTTTCTGGAAGAGTAGGATATGTGTCATCATTTCGTGTTAGCATTATATTTTTTGAAGGGTAGGTTTTCTTTAGGCGATTGTAGAGATCAAGAGAAATAGAAAGAGCAATGTTTTTTTCATATAAAATATGTGTTTTTCCATTTTCGATGTAAGAACCAACACATCCTGCATCACGTCCTCCGTGTCCTGGATCTATCAATATTGCCCCAACATGATAACCTATTTCTGTTGGAATCTTTATATTTTCAAAAAAGTTTTGTATTTCTTTCAAACACGTAGCACTAATTTTAACTTCACCATTTTCAAGACTTAGAGGAGTAGTTAAAATAGAGTATGTCATATTTGAATATAATATTATGTTTGAATCAAGCAAAACAGAAGCTGTCATATCATTTTTTGAAAATAAAAGTTCTTCAGTCAAAGGCTCCCAATAAACATCAGCATTAAGACGCTCTTTCGCTTCCTTTATGCTAATGTTGTTTTGAGCATAGATAAGAGATGAAATAAGTGATATA
>CAUUAF010000069.1:0-8234 GCA_963543085.1 uncultured Treponema sp.
TAGTCAATGTAGTAGAAAGGCATTTCGTAGATGTGTTTTTGTTGCATCCAATAACCACCACGTTTTAAAAACTCGTTATCATCAAAATCTTGCGATGGGCTATACTTCATATCTATTTTATGCCACTGAGCTTTTCGTTCTGCAGGTGTAGCATCAGGGTTTTCATATACCCAGTGTTGAAATTCATCAACAGTCACTCCATAAGGCAAGAAGGTAATAGCTCCGCTTAAATGAGTAAACTTAAACTTATCAGTTTGCTCTTTGAAGAATAGATTCATCCACGGCCATGTGAAAAGCTCCATACTCATTGAGTGAATCTCAGCAGCTTCCATGCTAGGCCACACATAATCTGAGAGGCGAGCATCCCTACTTTGATAACTTTGGAATGCATGTCCTGCTTCGTGTGTGATAACAGTAATGTCATGTGCTGTCTTATTAAAGTTAGAAAATATAAATGGACACTTATATAATGGAAGAGAAGTGCAATATCCACCCCCTGCTTTACCTGGCTTTGCCACTAAGTCCATCATTTTATACTTAGTCATCATTGTAAAAAACTCATCTGTTTCAGGAGAGAGTTCTTTATACATTTTCTTTGCATTTTCTACTATCCAATCAGGGTCTCCTTGAGGCACTGCGTTGCCTGTTTTGTATTGGAGTGGACCATCATAGTAGTAAAGATGATCAAGACCTAATCTCTTTCGCTTTCTTTCTCTCAATTCCTCACAGACAGGCACAACTTCCTTATAAATTGCTTCCCTATACTTTGCAACCATCTTTGCATCGTAATCAACTCGTCTCATCCTAGCATAACCAAGTTCCACAAAGTTTTTAAAGCCGAGAGTCTTAGCAATTTTGGTACGTACCTTTACTAGCTCATCATATATTCTATCCAATTCTGCCTCGTTTTTTTCAAAAAAAGAATAGTAAACTTTGCAAGCTTCTTTTCTCTCTTGTCTATCTGTGCTCTGCATAAAAGGCCCCATCTGTGAAAGGTTTCTCTTCTCGCCTTTATATTCTAGTTCTGCGCTTGCCATCAACTTTGAATATTGACTCACCAATTTGTTTTCTACAGCTAGATCGTCCATAATTGCAGGTGAGAAAGTCTTGCTTTCCATTTCATACATTTTGAAAAGAGTCTCTCCAAATTCTTCTACTAATTCTTTTCTGAATTTGCAATTAAGAATTCTCTTCCTATATTCATCTCCATATTTACCAAGTTTAGGACCTAAATCATCAAAAAAATCTTGTTCTTTTGCATAAAACTCATCTTTTGTGTTGATTGTGTAATGCAAGTAGACAAGAGAGCTTAAAGTGCTCATTGTCACTGACAATTGTTCTACTTTGTCTATAACATCTATGCATTCTTTTGCTGTTTTTGCTTCATCAAATTCTTTAAAGAGAGCCGTCATATCTTGTTCGTATTTTTCTACGTCAGGCCTCTTATACTCCATTTTGGAAAACTCCACCATTGGCAGAGCTTTAATTTTGCTTTTTTCCATATAAACTCCTTAAACTAATGAGAGATCTTATTGTAATATCATTTTTAGATATAGGCAACATCTAAAAATATTAACAGTTGAGATAACTTCAGTGTGTTGAGGTTTATTTGAATAAAAGATAGGAGGTGATGAAGATATCAAATGTATTTTTTACTAGACAAACACCTAATTATCTATAATAATAGACATTATTCAGGCAATCAGGTAAATCATGAGTCTTCGAATTTTGAAAAACCTTAATATATTTTTCCTTTTGTTTTCTTGGATCTGTTTTCATTTTAATTAATTTTACATATATGTTTAGGAGGAGTTATGAAAAGACTTTTTAGTCGGAGTGGTATAGTATTGGCTATTATCTTAGTTGTTGGATTAAGTGGATGTAGTGGCTTATTTGATAAGTTTAAAGACCTTAATAATCCTACAAAAAAATCAGGTGATCCTGAGCTTATCTTAAAGTCTCTCAATATTTTTAATAAAGATGTTAAAAATTATGAAATAACTGTTGAGAATGATATTTCAAAAATTGAAGCGAAGAATATAAAAGTGGTTTTTGACTATGGCAATAAAACAAACCAAGAATTACCCATAATACTGGCATATAAAACAGGCAATTCTTTACAAGAGGGTAAAAATATCCTCATATTAAGTGTTGTTCCAGTGAAAGGGAAATATCTAGCTTGGAGAAAAGAAATAACAGTAATAAGAGAAGAATCTAAAGACCCAATACTTAGCCTTTCATATTTAAAAGTGTTTGACAAAGAAGTTACTGATCTAACCAATATTCAAGTTATTGTGCCTAATAGCACAACTAGCATTGCTTCTAACAATGTGATTGCAAAATTTAACTATGGTGATGAAGTAGATAAAACTATTCCTGTAGTATTTGAAAACAAAACATTGAATGAAGGAAATAATGTGATAAAGCTTTCAGTTGAAAGTGTTAAAGGAAAGTACAAAGCTTGGAACAAAGACATAGTAATAACAAGAGGTGAAGATCCAAAACTAACACTTTCATATTTAAAAGTGTTTGATGAAGAAGCCTCTGATTTGAACAATCTCAGTTTCAATGTAGATAACAACATAACAACTATTTCCTCAAGTAATGTGGTTGCAAAATTTAACTATGGCAATAAAACAGATGAATTGATTTCTGTGATGGTTGAAAACGGAACACTCAATCAAGGGAGCAATACAATAAGACTTTCGGTTGAAGGAGTTAGAGGCAAATATAAAGAATGGAGTAAGAACATTTCTATTAAGAGAATGCTACCTAAATTGCGACTGCATAGTATGAAATTTGTGAAGCATGATGTTTTAGCTTTTAAAAGACTTATGGATATAAGTCATGGTAGTTGCACGGTTAGTAATGCAATAACGGAAATTACTTCAAAAAATATTTGGGCATTTTTTAAAGAAAATAATGAAACAAGTGCTAGATGTATTGATGTAAGTATAGAAAATGGAAAATTAGATGTTGGAAAAAACATTGTAAAACTTTCCATTCCAGAAGTTGACGCCTCTGGTTATGAAGAAGGACACGGGGCATGGAGTATGGAGTTAACTGTTATTAGAAATGGATTGCCAGATAATAGTTTAGTTTCTGTAACACCACCTCAAGCAGGTATTGTAGGCTCTGCTGCGAAAAAGGAAGATTTTCCCTTTATTAAGGAACATGAAGGCTGGTCACATCCATATCTCATAGAACATTTTCAAGGAGTGTTTATTGAAGGACGTACTGTTATTTTAAGTCCTTTTAATATAGCAGAAACAGAAACTACATATAAGCTTTGGAAAGAAGTATATGATTGGGCAACTGATGAAGCTCGTGGTGAAAATAAATACACATTTGCAAATCCTGGTAAAAAAGGTGGTTCATGGGAACCTCCTTATGGACAATTACCTTCACCAAATGAAGTAAGTGAACTTGAACCTGTAACAAAGATTTCTTGGTGTGATTGCGTTGTGTGGTGTAATGCTTACACTGAGAAAACTTATGGCTCAGATTCTGAATGTGTATACCGTAAAAGTGACTCAGACAGCACTGTTTTACGTGATTCAAGTAAGCTAATAGAACATTATAGAAATCCTTATTTTGACAAAACAAAAAAAGGCTTTCGTTTACCAACTGAAGCTGAATGGGAATATGCTGCTCGTGTGCAATCTGATGGCACTCTTTGCCCACTCACCTATTATAGTGGAGCAATGGCTAACTGTGTGGGCTTGGATAAGGAGGAATTTATGAACTATGTTTCAATTAGTGGTAAAAAGACATGCGACGTAAAATGCAAAGCTGCAAATGCATTAGGCTTATATGATATGAGTGGCAATGTGTATGAAATATGTTGGGATGCTAGAGATTATGATGTTTCAGTTCCTACAGGCACTGTGACAGATCCTGCCCTAAATGGTGGTTATATGATTCTTCGTGGAGGTAGTTTCAACTCTAGCTACATGTTGTCTTTTGTTGGTGCTGTAAGGACATGCGGGCATCAGAAAAATACAGGAGATGACTCATCTATTGGTTTCCGTGTTTGCCAATACCGCTAGGTAGCAAAAAGCTAGGGAGTTTTGACTAATTTCTTTAAGTAGCTTTAGTCAGCTTCCCTAGCATTCTTTTATAGCTTCAATCCATTTTTCTGCCCAATTAAATTCAAACTTTTTTCGTTCTTCATGGCATAAGTTTTTAATTTCAAGATAGTATTCAGTGTCTGAAGCACAATCTATGAGTTTTTTTGCAATATCTTCAGGATTAGCCACTTCAAAAAGTAGTTTATCGTTTTGCAACATATATGGCATTCCAGAAGTGTTGCTTGCAAAAACAGGAATGCCCACATGCAACGCTTCCATTATAACATTTGGAAAACTATCAAAAAGAGATGGGACAATGAGAACATCATGATCTATCATAAACGGGAAAGCTTCTTTTGCATTTGTTATGAATTTGACTTCGTTATATAAATCATGTTCTTTCATAAAAATTGAAATTGAAGGTAGTTCTTTTCCCATTATGACAACACTAGCACTAAAGGGTATGCTTGCTTCTTTTACTATAACCAAAGCTTTTAAGAAAAAAATGAGCCCTTTTCGTATGTCATAGCTACCTACAAAAAGGAATTTCTTACACGATGTTGAAGTGTTTTTGTCCTTGTATTCATTTTTGAATCTTGGTTGCAAAACATCATTTGGAATAATTACAGTTTTAGCCTTAATATTTTTGTTACGCTCGAAAAAATGTTTTCTATCATTTTCACTTTGAAAAGCTATTAAACTTGCTTTTTTTGCGATTATCCTTTCTCTATATCGGATTACTAAATATTGAAGAGTGAAGAATATCTTATCTTTAATACTAATCTTTTCATATTTAAAAAATGCCTTAATCACCTCTATTGTGTCGCAACGATATGCAAAGATAATTTTAGCACCACAAAAACTTTTTAATACATTGCTACTATTCCAATGGGTTTCGCCAAAAATCAAGATGTAGTTGTCGTCTGCTTTTAGTAATTCACTAGGGAATAAACGCTCTTTATTTTTTGTTAAGAAATCTTTTAATTGCTTTGCAGTTTGAACGCTTACACGTTTGCCTTTTTTTAACTTTATTGGAATAGGTTCGGTATTGCAACCAATAAATTCATCCTTGAATATATCGTTTACAAAAACAGTGACAGGAACTCCTATTCGGGCGATTGAGTTAAAAATATCTATACTACGTCTATTTCCACCACTAGCTATTTTGTCTATTAAATACATGCCATATATCTGCATTTGAAATACCACTTAAACTAATATCTCATTAAACCATCTTTCATCATTTTTTTCTGGTAGATAGTTTTTAACTTCTATCTCTGCATTATGTATGATTTCATCATATAAACTTTGGTTTGTTAAAAGTTTATGTAAAGAATTTGCATACTCTTCAATATTATTGTTTTCTACTAACATACCTGTTTTTTCATTTATGATTACTTCATTAAAGCCTGGAACATCAAAAGCGATTACTGGTACTTTTGCATAAAAAGCTTCCAACATAGACATGCTAAGCCCTTCATACCTTGATGTGCAAGCTAAAACATCTGCTTGAGCTAAAACCGAAAAAACATCATCAACTCTTTCATGTATAAATATCTTTTCTTGCATGTTTAGCTTTGCAATTAGATCAATATAATTTTGTCTTTCATCTCCTCCTCCAAAGAGGATAAGCCTTGCGTCAAAATTAGTGGGATTACAACAATATTTTTCATAAAATTGAGCAAAAGATTTGATCAAAAGATCAAATCTTTTCACTTCTGAAAAGCGACCAAGAGAGACAATAATTTTTGTATTTTCATTTTTTACATTGCAAATGTCTTTTAGTTTTAAATTACTTTCTTTAATAGATGAAGGAACATTTAGAGCATTAGGATGGACAATAACATTTTCTTCCTTGCATTTTGGATACTTAAGTAAAAAATCTTTTTTGAGTGTTTTTGATAAAACAGTTGCTTTATAAGCCTTATGATACAGACGAAGTCTAAAAAAATCAATTAATTTTTCACTATCATCTTGGTTAATAGTTGTCTGCTCACACACTACTACTTTGTATTTTTTTGAGCCCAATGCTAAAAGTGTAAAAATATTTGTTTTACCCACCATGCTAATAACGTAATCAGGCTTAACTTCTTTTGCAACGCGTTTTATTCCAAATAGCATTTTGATATGTGGAATTGGGTTTTTACGACTTTTCCTAACAATATCTAACCTAAAGCGTGTTATTTTTTCATCTAGTTTAAAAAAATCAGGAGCAAGATCGAGAGTTAATAAAGAAACAGAATGCCCCAATCCTACCCATCTATTCGCAAGTTCTGCTACAACTCTTTCAGCTCCACCCATCTGCAGTGTTGAAACAATAAATAATATTTTCATTTATGCATCTAATATTTTAACTATTTGCTAGAGTTATTGTTGTAGCATCTACAAGCTCAGATATACCAAAATATTGAATAGCACCAGGATAGCGATAAGAAGTTTGTATTTTGCAAGTCTTTTGCATTTCTTGCCATATCATAAAAGGTTTTCCCATAAGATCAACAAGAGCTTTTTTGATAACTAAATTATCTTTTCCATTTCTTCGCTCCACATTAAGCATAGAAACTAAAGGCACCGCTCCAACACTCCATTCAGCTACTGGTTTTGTTAAATCTTTGACAGATACAATGTAGCCAGTGCAGTTTTCTTCCATTAATATGAACGCTGTGTAACCTAGCGTATAGCAATAGTTGCAATCAAAATTGCTAGGAAAAGCACTCCTGCCTTCATAACCGAAAAAGTGAGAATAAGACGAAAACTTTCCGTTATACTTTCCATCTTTTTTTAACATGGATAGTTCTTTTTCAACAAAATATATTAATAGTTTTTCTGTTTCTATACGAGAAACTTGGACATTGCCATGTGGGTCTCTATCTAGTAAAAGTTGCTGTGCAACATCTTTTGGTAGGCTTTTAAAAAGTTCAAAAGAAGCTTTGCTCAAAACTTTTGAAAGACTTTCATTCTTTTCTTCCTGAGTGGCTTCAGTATTAATTGAAGCTTTGCCTAAAATTTCGTTGAGTTCTGAGATAAGTGTTTGCATTTCAGGAATAAATTCAATCAAGCCTTCTGGCACTAAAATGATTCCAAAGTTCTCTCCATTTTGAGAGCGAGTGAGAACAACTTCAGCAATTTCTTTTGCAATCATTTCTAGTGTCATGTTCTTCTCTTTTACTTCTTCTGAGATTAAGCAAATATTTGGAGCTGTTTGCAAAGCACATTCTAGGGCGATATGACTTGCAGAACGTCCCATTAGCTTTATAAAATGCCAATATTTTTTCGCTGATGTAGCGTCTCGAGCAATGTTTCCAATCAATTCTGAGTAAGTTTTTGTTGCCGTGTCAAAACCAAAAGAGATTTCGATATGCTCATTTTTTAAGTCTCCATCTATTGTCTTTGGTACGCCTACAACAGCAGTTTTAAGATGAGCATTCAAAAAGCTCTCTGCTAGGAATGCTGCATTTGTGTTTGAATCATCTCCACCAACAATCAACAACCCATCGAGGTCTAACTTTCTTGCAGTTTCTATGCTAGAAGATATTTGTTCTTCAGTTTGAATTTTAGTTCGTCCCGAACCTATAATATCAAAACCTCCTGTATTTCTATATTGTTGTAAGAGTTGCTCAGTTATTTCTATATATTTATTTTCTATTAACCCTGAAGGTCCTCCTTTAAAACCATATAGAACAGAATCTGGATTAGCTTTTTTCATTGCATCAAATAATCCAGAAATAACATTATGCCCACCTGCAGCCTGCCCACCAGATAAGATAACACCTATTTTTTTAATACTATGCTTTTTGTTTTCTATTTCTTTTGATTTTTCTAGTTTGATGAAAGGTTGTTCAGCTGTTTTTGGAAAAGAGTTTTTAACAACAGCCTCAACTATTTTTGAAGGTGTTTTTTTAATTGAGATTTGACTAAAATCTTCCATTAATATGTGTGGTAATTTAGGCTTATAATCACGCCTTAAAGTTTGTAAAAGTGATTCTTTCATATTGACCATCTCCTGCTATTATTAATCTTAACATTATAATATAGTTTTTTTCAATTGGAATATAAGAAAGCTTAAAGAAAACGAGCTTTAAAACCTAACAGTTTTATATATGCAAGTCGTTCGATTTCGCATATGCAAACCGATCGATTTAGGGATGTGAAATCGCTCGACTT
>CAUUAF010000070.1:0-8196 GCA_963543085.1 uncultured Treponema sp.
AATGAATTTTCATTACAATGATTTTTTTTGCGACAATATTTTTTACAATTTATATTGGCTTTAACAATTCAAGGCTGGCACTTAAATATGAAGACCAGCCATTAAAAAAATTATTCTTGCAAAGCTATTACAGGATCTAATTTTGCAGCCTTTAATGCAGGATAAAGACCAAAAAATATTCCTATACTAACAGAAACTGCAAATGAAATAACAATACCATTTGTGTTTAGTGAGAAAATAAAATATGAAGGAAATGCTTTAGACACTGCAATATAACTAAATAGAACGCCAACAACAACACCTAAAATACCACCTAGCAATGTTAAAGTAGCAGACTCGATCAAAAATTGATTCCTTATAGCAGAATTAGTAGCACCCAATGCCTTTCTAATACCAATTTCTTTCTTCCGCTCTGTAACAGTTACAAGCATGATGTTCATAATCCCTATACCACCAACAAGAAGCGAAATAGCTGCAATAGCTGATAAGATGAGACTAATCATATTCATCATTCGTGAAAACTGTTGAAACTGTTCTTCTGCTGAGAATGCCCAAATCACTTCTTCCTTTTGTGTACCATTTGATCTACTGCTAGCAATCTCAGAAGAAACTTCTTGAATCCTAGTTTTTACTAGACTTGCATACTCTTGCTTATAAGCTACAACATCAATGCTTCTCACCTCAAACGGATTACCTGCTTTTGAAAGATTATTTTTATAAAACCTATCATTAACAAAGACAGAATCTGAAGCTCTCACAAACCAGTTGTCTTTTGCTTTCAACACTCCTATCACTTCAAAACTAAAATTATATGGAGTTGAATTAGGTCCTGAAGCTGAAATCTGTAGTGTTAAACTTTTACCCACTGCATTACCTTCAGGAAAAAGTTCTTTTGCAACATTTGCTCCTATTAAAGCCACTTGTGTGCCATTAGCAAAATCACTAATTGAAAAATCTCTTCCATAATCAACTGCAACTCCCAGTGTTTTAAGTCTATCTGGTTCAACAGCAGAAACACTCTTTCCTCCAACAGATAGCTCATCTCTATAAACTTGTGCAGTAAATTCTCTAACAAAAAACATTGCTTTAATTTGTGGAATTTGAGATAAAGCTTGTTGTCTATAATCTTCATCAATATTCAAATATGGTAAATTGGTACTACGATTCCATCTAGGATTAACCACCACAACATCCATATTAAAGTCTTTAAACTCTTGTGCAATACTCACATAAAGCGTACTTCCTAAAGACGTCGCAATAATAACAGACATAACACCAATCAATATACCCAAAAGAGAAAGAAGAGTGCGTGTTTTATTTGTTTTAAAATTATTTAGAGCATTAACAAAATCTTCAAACATTTTTTATTCCTTATTGCAAAGATGAACTACTATCTTGGCTTTGGAGCATGTCAGAAATAATAAGCCCATCCTTTAGATGAATAGATCTTCTTGCCATAGCACCGATATCAATATCATGAGTTACAACAACAACGGTAGTTCCATCTCTATTTATAGAGAAAAAAAGATCTAACACAGAATGTCCAGTCTCAGAGTCAAGAGCTCCTGTAGGCTCATCTGCTAATATGAGTTTTGGTTTTGTAACCAATGCCCTTGCAATAGCAACACGCTGTTTTTGTCCACCAGAAAGTTCATTAGGAGTATGCTTTAGCCTATCTTTAAGACCAACCTTTTCAAGTTCTTCTTTTGCTCTTTTTTTTCTCTCATCATAAGGCATACCTTGATAGCGAAGAGGGAGCATAACGTTATCCAAAACATTAAGTCCTGGAAGTAAATAGTATTGCTGAAAAACAAAGCCTATTGTTTCATTGCGTAACAAAGCTAGATCTTTGTCGTTCATATCAAGAGTGTTCACTCCATCAATCAAAATATCTCCGCTACTTGGGCGGTCAAGACAGCCAATCATATTCATGCAAGTAGATTTTCCACTACCTGAAGGTCCCAATATCGAAATGAATTCTCCTTGTTTTATATCAAAAGAAATGCCTCGCAAAGCATGAACCAACACCTCTCCAACAGAAAAGACTTTTTGAACATTTTTCATTGAAACTATGTTTTTCTTTTCCATTAGTCTCCCCCTGGCCCTCTTCTAGTATTTGAAATGACAGTTTGATTTTTTAGCTTATAACCTTCTTCAACACCTGAAGAAAACTTAACAAAACCTTGAATATAAGGAGCAATTTCAACTTTTATGCTTTCAGTTTTGCCATCATCTAAAACTCTATCAACATAAGGCTGACCTTCTTCATATCTTATTGCATTTTTATCACAAATTAAGACTTCTTCATCATTCCCTGAAATAATAGAACCAGAAAAAGAATAACCAGGCAATACACCCTGAGGTGGATTTTCTACTATAATCTTAGTATCTAGCACTGTATTTCCTCTTTGAGTATTAAGTCTTGCAATTGCAGGGAAAGCTTGAACTACACCTTCTACCACAACACCAGGGACAGCGGAAAAATTAAGAAGTGCTTTTTGCCCTACAGCTAGTCGGTAGGCATAGGATTCAGAAACTTCAACAGTGGCTTTTAAATAAGAACGGTCGATCAAAGTACCAAAATTGTCTTGAGCTTTTGCATACTGACCTTCATCCAAATTAAAATATGCCACAATACCATCAAACTTTGCATAAACACTTCTATCTTTTAATTGCTTTTCAAGGAGTTCTCTTTCTTTTTCCATGAGTGTAATCTTCTTTGAAGCACCATTTATTTTTTCTTGCTCAATTGCAAATATTTGTTTTGCAAGTTGAACTTCTTGGCTTTTAGAATCAAGAGCAAAAAGAAGTTGTCCTTTTTTAACTTTGTCTCCTTCCTTTATCTTGACAATTTCAACAATACCTTCACCGGGAGACTCAAATTTTTGTTGTTGAGCTGCCTCTATATATCCTGATATCTGTATTTGATTTTTTGAAATTTCTCTTGTAACAGTTATTGGAGGCAATTCAATATCAGTGTCTGTAGTGTTTTTTGAAAAAAACTTACTATATAGGAAGAAAGAGACAATTAACAAAACTAGCACTATTAATATAATTTTTAATTTGCCTTTTTTCTTTTTTCTTTTTTTTTCGTTAGCTACTAAAACTGAAACATCTCCGTCCCCATTGTTTACATCACTCATATAAGCTCCTACTTTTTTTATGTTAATTATTCAAACATTAAGCTAGTTTCTATATTAAAAGTTGTAGTATTAATTCTAGAATCAAGCTCTCTTACCACTGCTCTTTTATACTCAAGATCTGCTTGCATATTTTCATAAGCACTAATTAGCCCTCGCCTAAACCACTCTGCATGTTCTTCACTATTTTGCCTATATATTGAAATCTCTTCATTTGACATTTGAACTTGCCATTCTATATAACTTTTTTTTGTTTTTAACTCATTAAAAGTAGTCTCAAACTCATCAATTACATCTTCTAGTTTTAATCTTTCTATATCATCTTGCATTTTGCTATTTTTTTTATCCAATACATAATTCCATATTTCTAATGGGCTTATTGCAAAACCGAATTTAATTCCTACGTCTCCTCTTCTTTTAGAATCAAGAGGGACTTCAAGACCTGTCATAATTTTCGCTCCGGGTATTTTTAAGTTTACTCCTGCAAGCATGCTTTGTTCTTGCACATTACCCGATCCAAGCAAGGATGAAGATGAAAATGTTTTATTAGAGTTAGAAAAGCCAGCCTCCCCCGTTAAAGTAACGGGATTTATTTGAAGCTCTCTTTTGAGTTTTCCTGCCTCATATGCCCTTCTTGCATCCTGAATTGGAATATAGTTATCTTTAGAAAAAGAATCTAAACTAATAACTTCTTCTTTAGGCATTGACTGAGTGAGTTCTTTTAGAAAGTCTGCAATTTGAAGCTTTTTTTTATCATTTTCGTCCTTTGCATCTTCGTTAAACGAAACTGTGTTAGATTGAACAAAAGCCTCCTCCATTCCACAAGACTTCAAAAACTTTCTATACCTAGTGTTAAAAGAAAATTCAGCATCTTTTAAGTCTCTCTCTGCTGCCAAAAGAGCTAAATTACTAGTACGCATTTTGCTAGAGTTCTGCCCATATCCTTGAACTTTCACTTGGTTATAACTTATATTTGCTTGAACTTCTTTAATACCCTTATCTAAAACATTTAAGTATGAAGTAAAAAGGTCTTTTATATCTTTAAGAAGTTTTTTTTCAATGTAGCTTTTTGCCATATTTGCTTTTTTTAATGCCTTATCTCTCTTTTCTGTTGCTAAAGAAATAAGAAGCTTTTGACTTCTTCTAGTTGAACCATAAAGCTCTGTAAAAAGAGTAAAGTTAATTGCATTTGTGCTATCATCACCTTTTTTTGAAAATGGAGCATTAAGACGAATCCCTGTGTTGTTATATAACGGAAGAGAAAAATTAAGATATGGGTTTAATGAAAAGCCTGAACGGTCTTTATCTTTACTAATGTTAAAAACACCATCGGATATGCCTAACTCTAGGTTAGCAATTGAAGAGTTTTTTGTTTTTTGCAATTCATTTTCTGCAATTTCTTTCTCAAAATTTAGGTTTTTATATTCACTGTCATGTTCAAGACGATAGTCCAACAAAGACTGATACACACCATTCTCACAAAAAAGCAACACATTTACTAAAAAGCAACACAAACAAAAAAAACGTCTCATATAAAAGCCCATCAACTCCAAAACAATAATCAATTAACAAAATTTAGTTTAACATTGTTACAATTTTGAATAAAAAACACAATGTGTGAAAACGTATATGTTAATAAAAAAAGCACCTACTTATAGTAGGTGCCTTTCAAAATCTAGGTGCTTATTACACCTTAAACTGACCAACTTCTTGAACTAAGCTTTTAATACTATCTTTATTCTTTTGTGTTATGTCTGCTACTTCTTGCACTGCATTACTAATCTGCACTGCACCTGCTGACATTTCATTCATACTATCTGTTATCACTCGTGTTAAACCATCTAGTTTTTCCATCTCTCGTGCAACTCCCTCACTTCCATGAAGCATCTCTGACGATCCTTGTTGCACTTCATTAGTCACCATATTTATATCTTTTATCGCTGTTAAGACTTCTTTGCTTCCATTCTCTTGCTCGTGCATAGCCTCTGTGAGCCGTTGACTCATCTCTTTAACCTGTGCTACAAGCTCAAATATTGCATTAAATTTTGTTTCAACAATTTTTGATGACGAAGATAGACCTTCAATCTCTCCTGACAAACTCTTTAATGTTGCAGTTATCGTTTTTCCTTGTGTTGCAGAATCCTCGGCTAGCTTCCTTATCTCATCAGCTACAACTGCAAAACCTTTTCCTGCCTCTCCTGCATGGGCTGCCTCAATTGCTGCATTCATTGCTAGTAAGTTTGTCTGACTTGCTATGTGTTGAATAACACTAGATGCTTCCATGAGACTTCCTGATTCTTCTGCAATCTTTGTTGTAACAGAACTAGACTTTGTTAGTGTATCTTTTCCATCACGAGTAGCCTCTCCCAATTCCTTAATCAAAACATCTGTTTTTTCCAAAGTACCTGTTATACTTGCAATATTTGCAACCATCTCTTCTATGGAAGAAGAAGATTGAGCCACGCTTGCTGCTTGATTTTCTATGCTACCATTCAACTGTTTAATTGTTTGCATAATTTCTTCTATTGTGCTAGCTGTTTGCGAGACAGACTCTGCCTGAGTTATAGCCTGTTGCTTAACACTATCAATATTAGAACTAATTTCATGAATACTTGAAGCAGTTTCTGTCATACCTTCCATTCGACAAATACCATTAGAAACAGTTGTATTTTGGCTTCCAATGCCAGAATCTAGGGATTTTATTATATTGATTGATTTTTCCACTGTCGACAAAATCTCCGTATCGCTATAATCATGCCTTAAACTCTCATCTTTTATCCCATTAACATGGTTTGTCACCTGTCTTGCAAAATATCCTTTCAATAGCTTAGACAAAATAAAGATCGTTACAAAACTCAAAATAAACAATATCAAGGTAATCGTTAACATGATAAAAAGCAATCTATTAAAAACTTCAAGCAATTCACTTCGTTCAACAAGTGCGATAACTTTAGAATTGAATGCCTTAACATTATAGGCTTGCCCTTGATATGCAACACCATCAACTTCAATATCAAACGGTTCTTCACCAACCGTTCCTATTATCGTATAAGATGAAATGACACAATCTTTTATATTCTTAAAAACAATGTCTTCATGATTTGGATCAACTAAAATAGTTCCATCATTTTGAATTAGTAGACAATAACCACCTTTTCCAATCTTTATTGAAGTCATAAAATTCTTTAAGTCAGTAAGAGAAACATCAAAACCCACAACACCTATAATGTCATTTTCTGATTTAATTGCCTTCACAAAAGTAACAACAAGTTCTTTTCTCGAAGAATAATATACTTTAGTGAGAATAACCTCATCTGGCTTTGCAATTGCTTCTTTATACCAACCTCTCGTTCGAGGATCATATCCTTTAATATGCTCATAGTTGTAGGAGCTTATAAATGTCCCCCATTTCGTTCCAACATAAGCTTCCTCAATTTCTGGATATGTCTCTTGAATAGAATTTAACAAGCTATTTACATCTTGATAAGGAAGTTTATTTTTTTCTATTAGCTCACTTAGTTGTCTTGCCAAGGATGTTGCAATGTTCCTTTCATTTTCAACAAACATTGTTAAAGTATTGTCAATCTTAACAAATTCTTTTGAAATAAAACGATTATATCTTATTAAGGAAGAGCGATAAACTTGTAAGCCGATTATTGCACAAATTACAACACTTAAGAACACAATACAAATCACAAACCATAACATCATCTTAACACGTATGGAGACAAACCTCTTCATATACTCACCCTATCGTAACTGTATTGGCAATTCACGATAACACAAACAACTATTCAAATTAGGAAACGGTTTAATCAAAATAACTCAACGTGGTTCTTATTTTAGGGATAGGTAATTTTAAATTATCATCCCTAAAATAAGAACCATAGATAATAATTAAAAATAATAAATTCTTATATTACACCTTAAACTGTCCAACTTCTTGAACTAAGCTTTTAATACTATCCTTATTCTTTTGTGTTATGTCTGCTACTTCTTGCACTGCATTACTAATCTGCACTGCACCTGCTGACATTTCATTCATACTATCTGTTATCACTCGTGTTAAAC
This sequence comes from uncultured Treponema sp., assembly GCA_963543085.1. Classification (GTDB taxonomy): domain Bacteria; phylum Spirochaetota; class Spirochaetia; order Treponematales; family Treponemataceae; genus Treponema_B. The sequence continues at coordinate 7,212 of CAUUAF010000070.1, forward strand.
CATCTAGTTTTTCCATCTCTCGTGCAACTCCCTCACTTCCATGAAGCATCTCTGACGATCCTTGTTGCACTTCATTAGTCACCATATTTATATCTTTTATCGCTGTTAAGACTTCTTTGCTTCCATTCTCTTGCTCGTGCATAGCCTCTGTGAGCCGTTGACTCATCTCTTTAACCTGTGCTACAAGCTCAAATATTGCATTAAATTTTGTTTCAACAATTTTTGATGACGAAGATAGACCTTCAATCTCTCCTGACAAACTCTTTAATGTTGCAGTTATCGTTTTTCCTTGTGTTGCAGAATCCTCGGCTAGCTTCCTTATCTCATCAGCTACAACTGCAAAACCTTTTCCTGCCTCTCCTGCATGGGCTGCCTCAATTGCTGCATTCATTGCTAGTAAGTTTGTCTGACTTGCTATGTGTTGAATAACACTAGATGCTTCCATGAGACTTCCTGATTCTTCTGCAATCTTTGTTGTAACAGAACTAGACTTTGTTAGTGTATCTTTTCCATCACGAGTAGCCTCTCCCAATTCCTTAATCAAAACATCTGTTTTTTCCAAAGTACCTGTTATACTTGCAATATTTGCAACCATCTCTTCTATGGAAGAAGAAGATTGAGCCACGCTTGCTGCTTGATTTTCTATGCTACCATTCAACTGTTTAATTGTTTGCATAATTTCTTCTATTGTGCTAGCTGTTTGCGAGACAGACTCTGCCTGAGTTATAGCCTGTTGCTTAACACTATCAATATTAGAACTAATTTCATGAATACTTGAAGCAGTTTCTGTCATATTGCTTGCAAGTTCTGAGCCAATTCCTTCCATTACATGAGCATTACCATCAACATTTTTAATAGCCTCCCCTATTTTCTCTATAGTCTGATTGAAATAGAGAGATAGATCTGTAACTTCATCATTGCCATGAATGGGAAGTCTCACTGTTAAGTCTCCCTCTCCTTGAGCTATTCCTTGCAAGGCATTTAC
>CAUUAF010000071.1:0-8187 GCA_963543085.1 uncultured Treponema sp.
ACACCTAAAACATTAGCTAAATCTTCAAGATCAACTCTAGAATCACAAAGCCACATTCCTTCTCCTAGCTTTGTAATATCCTCTCTTTCATTATCAAATTCATCTTGTATGTCGCCTACAATCTCTTCTATTATGTCTTCCATACAAACAATGCCCGAAGTGCCACCATATTCATCTATTGCCACAGCAATATGAACATGTTTCCTTTTAAATTCCATCAAAAGACTATCAATTCTTTTAGATTCTGGAACAAAAAAAGGCTTTTTGATAATTTCTGCCACCTTCACCTCTTTTCCTCTTGCAATAAGACGCAACATATCTTTCACATAAAGAATACCAACAACATTATCAATTGAATCTTCATAAACAGGAAAACGAGAATGTCCTGATTCTACAACTTTGACCAAAAGCTCACTATATTCAGTGTCTATAGGCAAAAAATCCACATCAATACGAGGAATCATCACCTCCTTAACTACAGTTTTGGCTAAACCTGCAACACCTTGTAGCATACCTTGCCGCTGTTCATTAACATCTTCTGCCACATTAACATCTGGCTTTTTCTTCTTAAATTTTTCAAATAGTTTCATTTTTATTCCTTTATAATTTTAACATCATTAAACAATTTTAATATATCTTCTTGCAACACTAGCATGGGTTGATTTTTTGAATTATCACTATGATCCATTCCAGATAAATGCAAAATAGAGTGAATAATGAGTCTTTTTAATTCTTCATTTTCACTTACAGAGAAGTTAAGTGCATTAGTTTTTAATGAATCAACACTTATAACAATATCTCCTGCGACATATCTAGTTTTTTCATTTTCATCTATATAAGTCTCCCCCATTTCAAAAGAGAGTACGTCTGTAGGAGAATCAATATTCCTATATGTTTTATTCAATTCTTTAATAAAAGCATCAAAACAAAAATGAAGAGAAACATCCCAATTCTCTTTTTTTAAATATTCCAACACGCTTAAAGTAAAATCCAATGTAGCTTTCTCGTCTATAAAAGAAAAAAGTGAGGGAGAGTCATTTTGATAAGAAATAAATAGGTGATTAGGCATTAAAGGTTAACCCTTTTCATTTTTTTCACCTGTTTCAGTTTTTTCATCGTCATCCTTTTGATTAGGATATTTTATTCTTGAGTGATAATAACCAGCTAATATATCAATAAATGTATTTTTAATTGTAGTCATATCTTTGAATGTTAAATTAGAATCATCTAATTGTCCACTTTCAATCTTACTTTTAAAGGCATTGTTGATAAATTTTGTCAAAGATGGCACAGAATGCTTTGACAAAGAACGACACCCTGCTTCCACCATATCAGAAAGCATAACAACAGCAGATTCCTTTGTTTGAGGCTTATGTCCTGGATAAGAAAAATCTATTGGGTCAACATTTTCCCCTGTTTCTTTTGCCTTGTTATAAAAATATGCAATAAGACCATTTCCGTGATGCTCCGCTATTATATCTATCACTGATTGAGGCAAATGCATACTACGAGCTTTTTCAACACTTTTTTGCACATGACTCCTTAAAACTGTAGCTGAAAGACGAGGAGGAATACCATCATGCTTATTAATTCCATCATGTTGATTTTCTATAAAGTATTCTCCCATTTGCATTTTGCCAATATCATGATAGTAAGCACCAACCCTTGCTAAGAGTGCATTAGCTCCAATTGCATTGCAAGCATTTTCTGCCAAGGTTGCCACCATCATTGAATGAGTGTAAGTACCAGAAATGCTCACCAACATCTTTTTCATCAACGGAGAATTCAAATCTGAGATTTCAATAAGACGGAATGTTGTAGGAGTGTTTAGAATCACCTCAATTATTGGTAAAAAACCCAATAAAAATATACCACTTAAAAAACCATTCAAAGATGACGCTAACAACACAAAAAGAACGTTACCAACTATGTTAGGAAAAATAAGTAAACAACTCAAAACTATGAGAGGCTGGACTCCTGCAAGGATACAAGCAGTTTTAATTAAATCAAGTCTTTTTCCTGTAATATGAGTGAATGCAACACCTGAAATACTAGAAAAAAATGCAAATATAGCAACTGGTAAATTAAAATTAGAAGCTATTAAACAAGAAAAAGACAAAATTATAGAAGAAACAATTGCCATCCTTTTCGATTTTAACACATAGAATAATATAGAAAAGAACACACAAGGCAAAAAAGGTACAAGTGCAAAACCTGTTGCTATAAAGTCAACTCGTGCTAAAAGAATAAGTTCGATATAAACCAAAGTGGAAGCCAACAATAAAAGCAAAAGATATTTTACTTCCACAACTTCCCCAATAATTCCTTTTGAAAGCAAAAAGATAGCTAGCGCAAAACATGAAGCAATATAAATGACATAACCTATGAATAAATTAACACTAACAAGACTATCGGTGCTTTTATACTCTTTTAGTTTATTATAATCTTCTTCCTTTATAACGAAGTCTTTTTCTATAATCTTTTCTCCTTTAGAAATTTTAAGCATAACATTAGGTACTTTTTCTAGCTCATCTTTCACTTTTTTCTCTGTTTCTACCCTATTATACACTACATTAGCATTGATAAATGGAAGAATAATTAAAGGAACATCATTATATGATGCAGGATAACCTACAAGCATACTTTTTATATAAGATTCTAAATCAAGATTATCATAACCTTCTATTGGATGAAAAAAAACTAATGAACTAAAATCAATATATTTATATTCTGTTTTATCTCCATATGTACAAATAATTGTAGCATTCGTTGTATCATACTCATCTAGTATTTCTTTTTTTGCATCCAAAAGTCCTGTTTCAAGAATTCTTTTATATATTGAAAGACTTGATGTAACAATACTATATAAAACAGAATTCTTGTATAATTTCTCCAACTTATTGACATTAAATTGTGCAGAATATCTTTGTTGCATATTTACCACAAATTCATCCACATTTTGGGAGCCTTCTCTTATCTGCAACAAGTCTTGAGTAAAAGTTTCATAACTTTTATATGCCTTTTCATCTAATTCTTCATTTTTGTCAAAGATAGCACTAATCGTCTTACGCTTTTCATTGCGTCTTTCAGTACTTGCTTTTTCATCTATATACTCTATGTCCTTATTTGCAATGATATCTCTATTTGCAACCTTTCCAATCTTAAAATCATCAAGCGAAAACTCGGAAAACAAGGCATACTCACGCATATTCAAGTATGTAATCGCAGTTATCAAAAAAAAGCTAAAAATAAGAGAAATATACAACACCCTATTCCTTCTAAAGGAATAGACAAACTTCAAAAAAAACTCAGGTATTGCATTAAAAAAATTAATTTTGTTTCTATGTACCATAAAATTATGATGAGAGACTCAAATGCAGTATCAAGAAGAACTCTCACCCTTTAATTTTAAATATAAAAATGTATCTAGGTCAAGTAGTGAACATTTTTCAAGAAGCTTCTTTAAGTAAAGAAATGGCTCTTTTTTGCAAAGCACCAGCTTTCGGGTCATCTTTTATCTGTTCCACAAAAGGAATAACAGAAGGATACTTATTGAGGCTAAACATATCAAGACCAAGTGTTTTAATTAAAACATCCTTATCTTTTATGTAACTTTCAGCAATCCTAGAAGTAGAATCAGTTTTAATCTTTGCTATAATACGTCCTAATTCAAAAGCTAGTTTTTTATATTTAGGAGAAGAAACTGCCTCTAGTGCAACTCTTTCAACATCTTTAATAATAAATTCCAATCTATTTTCCAAAAGCTCTTTTGCAATTTTCACACGTAGTGCCATACTTGCATTCTCATCATTAAATGTTTTTAATAGCCAACTATCTGCCATATTACAATTAAGAGATACCAATTTTTCTATGCTAAGTGTTTTAATACTCATTTCAGGATCAGTTTTTGCACGATATAAAAGATATTCACACACATTATCAGAATTAAAATTTATGGCATTTATCGCTTCAAATCTCACCTTATATTGAGAATCTTTACATGCTTGAATTATAAGCTTTCTAGCCTCATCACTATCAAATTTTGAAATAGCTTTTATGGCTGCTACTTTAATTAAAGGTTCTTGGGAATAATATAAGCCTACTAATTTTTCAAAAACATCTGAACTTTGTATTTTAGAAAGAGCAGATACTGCCAACGACCGCAACACAACATTTTCATTTTCATTTTCTACAACTTCCAATAAAAAATCTAAGCAATCACTAAAAGCAATGTTTTCCAAAGCTCTTATTATTGACTCTTTAATAATTACTTCTTTCTTATCATCATCAAGTGTAGCATTCTGATAAAATTCAATAAGAGCTAAAGCCTCTTTTTCACCTCCAATTTTTCCAAGAGCTTTTATTGCTCCTTCAGCAAATTCAAACTTCTCATTTTCAATAATTGAAAGTATATAAGGAGTAGCTTCTTTTAATTGATTTTCACCTACATAATACAACAAAGCATTTATTTCAGATGTCCTATAATCATCTATGTTCTCTAACATTTCAAGAACAAAACTATCAAGTAAGTTTAAGTGTCTGCTTGCAAAAAAATCAATTATGCTAGCTTTTAGAACTGGAGATTTTGCATTATAAAAAACATTAACTAATTCATCATTAAATCTATCATCTTCTTTTTCTTTTAATTCTTTGATTAAGTCAATAACATCTGATTCAAGCCCATAAAGAATTAAAGTTTTTTTTTCTTCTCCCTCATCCAACACAGTCTCAACATCTTCTATATTTTCACCAACTACCACATCCTCAGCATAAAAAAAATTAAATAACAAAGAAAAAAATAAAAAACAAAAAAACTTCCTAGTCATAACTTGCACCATCATTCTTATAGGAATCAAACCAATAAATTAAACCTTGCATACCACCTCTAATAAAAGCCAACCAATATTTGATAAGTTTATCCTTATTTTGCTCCCTCGCAAGATAAAAAAGCTCATCTTTTAGTTTTGGTTCAATCATAAAACTTTTTTCTAAAGCTTCTCGCATAGAAATCCCAAATGGCTCTCTTTCAAAGTCTAAATAATCCTTAAAGGAAAGAGGATACACAATATCATCTCCAATAACAAAATTTGATAATGCTAGAACATCAGTTAAAGAAGAGTTTTTAATATCAGAAAAAACAAAATAATTGGGTGGATAAAGCTCTTGATTTATAAATGAATCATTAAAAGAATAAAGAAAATCATCAGTTTCTTTATTTTTTGGTTTAAGTCTTAAAAATATTTTTTTTATTGCATCCTTTGAAGCAAGGATAGAATTTTCATAAGAATCTGATACAGAAATTACATTTCCACATTTTTCAACATTGTTTTTTGGAAAGACAACAGTTCTTCCTTCTTTTATTCTTGAAAAAACATCTTTAACACTACTAGAATCTTGAGCCTCTTTTAAGCCTATAATTTTATCCACAACTCCCGGTATAGAAACCCAAGCACGTTCTGAAGCAAATTTTGATGTGTTATCCTTTGTCGGAAATGGGATATCTTCTTCTATCTTTTCTCCTAATGCTAGTTTAAGGGCTAGCCTAGTTATGTTTATATTAGAAGAATAAGGAACTGTCCAGCCAGACATATAGCCACCAGACAACCTTGCAGCAATCTCCCCTATAACAGCCTGTTTTTTATTAACATCAAAGAAAATATCTCCCTTGCAAGCTCCATGTGTTAATCCCAAAGCCTTAACACCTTCCACAAAAACATTGACTATTTGATTAGTTATCTCATCAGGATAAATTGAAGGAATAGTATGCCCCATCTCAACAAAATATGGAGAGAAAAAAATATGGCGATCTGCCAAAGCCGTTATATACACTTTCCCATCAAACACCAATCCCTCTATCGAAAACTCAGGTCCTTCAATAAATTCTTCCACTATTACACGCTTACTCCTAGAAAACATTGTGGCTTTTTGTATAGCTTCCACGATATTAGTGTCATCATGAACTAAAACACAGCCTCTAGCCCCCATACTATCCACAGGTTTTACAACCAAAGGATAAGAAAGCGATGAAAGAATGTCATGTGAAAAAGCTTCATGTTCAATTTCAACAAATTTAGGAGAGGGAATACCATACTGAAGGAACTTTGCTCTCATGCGTGACTTATCACTTGCATTAAGACTTGCTTCCAAAGAATGACCTTTCAAATTTAAAGCAGATGTTATACTTGCAACAGAGGCTGAAAAATCAGTTGCGGCTGTGAAAGCACCAGATAGTCCACCATCGCAGTATAATTCTTTTGCAAATTTTACTAAGGACGGGATATCCTCTAAGTCAATTTTTTCAAACCTATCCACTATATCCACGCAAAAAGCTTCAGGATTTGCATCAACTGCTATAACATAGCAACCTAATTTTTTAGCCTCAATAATTGCAGGCTTTTGCATTAAAGAAGCTCCAAGAATTAATATACGTTTCATTGATTAATAAATATGTCCTCATCTCGAACATTCTGATATTTTTTCGTTGACCTTGATGAATTGTGTTTTTTTATCTCACTATCCAAATCCTTAATACTAGATCTAAATAAGAATGGTCCTCCAATTGCAAATACTCCTCCATTAGTCGCGATATACAATGGAATATTCTCTTTGTTGGCATACTTATAATCTGAATAATTATCAGAAACCGATGCCTTCCCAGGTGCAGAACCTTCCTTTGATAGAACCAAAAACACTCCCTTATCTTGTGAAAATTTATCAGTTTCTATTGAATAAGTGCCAACCTCATAATTTCGTAGTGAAGAACCATTAGTTGTTATACAAGAATAAACCATATCTCCTCTTTTAATCATTTTTGGCACTTTATAATAAACATCAGAACTTCCCTTAAAAACTGCTTTACCATCTGAAAAAGCTAAATTTTCATCATACCAATATCTAAATTTAATATACTTGTTTCCTTCAAAAAAATATGCATCAAAGTTTTTCACAGGCTCATTAGGATAAAGCAAAATTCCTTCTTTACATCCTTGTTCCACCCAAAAGCCAAACAATGGATATTTTTCTAAATCTTCTCCCATACCCATATTCCCTTCTAAAAGTTCAAAATCTACTTTCTTATAAAAGGAAGTAAAGAGATAAGACTCATAAACAAAAATGGGCATAGAAACAGTTTTACGACTATATTGATATTTTATTGAAATTCCATAAGTTCCAGCAACAGTAGTAGCATCATCAAACGGAGTTAAAAAATTAATAGGCTCATCATATACAGTCTCGTAATAAGGCTTTAAAACCACTCTCATCTCATTATCAGAAGTTCTAAACTCCACAAAACGCCCACCGTTTTCCCAAACCCCAGAAATACCACTCACCTCTTGAGAAAATAAAAAAAGAGAACATAAAAGAAACAAAACACTAGAAAATAGTCTCACTAATACCTCTCAAAGTTAAGCCTCATTAATCACAGAATCAACTAGATTTTTAAATTCCATATCACTAGGCTCTGGTTTCTCAACCTCAGAAATAGTATAAATACCATCCTTATTGATAATAGCATCTTCTTCTAAACTCTCAACATCACTAGGCTCTGCATCCCCTACCACCTCAAGTTCTCCAATTAATGGTGAGCCATCAGGAACAGGGGGGTCGACCCATGCATTTTTCAATTCCAAAAGATTCGAAGGGCTCTCATCATCCTTTTTATCATCAAGATATGAAAAATCTAGTCCTCCAATACTAATATGCTTAAATCTATCTTCTGCCTCTTCACTTTGTGAGTGAAAAAGCTCCTCATCTGGCTCTATATAATCGTCTACTTCTTCAAATTTAGGTCTTGGAGGCGGAGGAGTCTCATCCACTGATATAAAATCATCAATGCCGATTTCTTCAAAATCTTCCACTTCTTCAAGCTCTTCAATTCCATCATCAGATGTCTTTTTTCCATCCATACTTACCAAAGGTAGCTCTTCCGCATCAACCTCTTCAAGCTCTTGAACTTCTTCTAAGCCTTGCACATCATCCGTTGCTACTGCTACCGTTGCTACACCACCTTTCAAATTATCACTAGGAAGCTCTTCAAGCTCCTCAACTTCTTCCAAATCTTCCGCTTCTTCTAAGCCTTGCACGTCATCCGTTGCTACTGCTAGCGTTGATTCATCATTTTTCAAATCATCATCACTAGGAAGCTCTTCAAGCTCCTCAACTTCTTCCAAATCTTCCGCTTCTTCT
>CAUUAF010000072.1:0-7969 GCA_963543085.1 uncultured Treponema sp.
GAAAGAGATAGAGATGTCTTAAACTGTCTTGACGCAATTATAAACGAAAACATTGAAAGGTTTGAATTAAAAAACAAGGCAGGTGAAGAGAGAAGTATAAAGTTTGCAGGAAGAAGTATAAGGTGTTATATGATACTCAATGGTTATAAACCATATACAGAGATAACTGTTGAGCAATTACTGCAAATAAGCAAAAGATGCAGATGGAGACATCAACGTATACTTGATGGCAATATAGAAGATCTTCCTTTTGAGCATATGGCTTTGCGTTTTAAGATAAAAAATCTAAATTGCAAAAAACTTAAATCTGATGACTTAAAAGACCTCACCTTTCAGCAAGCTTGGTTTGCAGGACGTTTTGAAGGTGAAGACACTGACTTATCAGATATTTCTTTTAAAGGAGCAAGTAGTACTGTAGCAGGCTTAGTAACATTTACAGGTGTACTTCCTAAAGATATGTCAGGTGCTACTTGCAGTTGGCTTATTATTCGTGATGCTGAAATTCCTAACTTTGATGTCCAAGATGAATATATTGATTGGGATGATGAAGAACCTGTAGTTAGAGAAGCAAGAAACGGAATGGCATGTTTACCAAGCGCCATAGGGAATTTAATTGTGTATAACTTGAAAGGACTTGATAGAATTTGTAAGGATTTAACCAAAAAAAATATATCTAAATTGCACTATGAAGGGAAGTTTAATTTTCATTGTTTTTGTACAATTTATTCTAGTGCTCTAATGGGGGACGGAATTAAAATAGGTTCATTTGTTGGTTCTGAAGAAGTATGTAAGGAATTTGACCGTCTATGTGCTTTTAGAATGCACAAATATCAAGAATGGGATGCTGAACCAATATATGGTGACACTTTTGTATGCTTTACAGACAAAAATAATAATATTCTTAAAGGTCCATATAACAGAAAGCCAGATTGGTTTAGGGTAAAGCGGTATGGTAATGAATGGGAATATGTGGAAAATACAGAGCTAACTCCTGTGCCACTTGCTAATTATAAACAAGACGAAGACGGCTTTTTTGAAAAAATAAATGAATGATCAAGAAAGCTCATTATCAAGCTCATATAATAGGGGGCTTAAAGCCCTATAGTGTTATAATAATCAAGGTAAAGTCCTATAGAATTTTACCTTGATTATCTTGAAATGCAAGATATTTTATTGGTATCTAAGAAACACAAAAATCAACTACTTGCCAACACATTTCAATTTTTAGATATTCCCTTGTTGTAATATGCCCAATCTTTTAAGATTTCTTCTATAGAAGAAATCTTAAAGCCTAAACCTTCAACAAATTTGTTATTTGAAGATTTTAGCCAATCTTGATATGGATTTTCATAATTCTTTTTGATATATTCATATATGCTATCTTCTGCCTTATTTTCTTCATCACCAAAAAGACTCATCTTTTGTGTTATAGATTTTTCTAGAACATGCCTAATAGAAATACGCACAGTTTTAAAGAAAATCTCGTCATAAATACCATAAGCCTCCCCTACTATGCGTTTTATACAATCTTTTATTGATTCTAGTTTTTCTACTTTATCTTGTTTTATATTAGAAGACATTTTTTGAATATCTTTTTCACTTACTTTGGCTTCATCTTTCTCTTCTCTTTTAATTACTGCATCTTTTTTAGTAGTGCTAGCCACTTCTTTAGTTTTTTGTTTTTTAGTTTTTGGTTGCAAACTTTGCTTTTCTTCTTTTGCTATTTTTGCTTCCCTTAAATTATCTTTTAATTTTGACCATTCACTTTGTAAATATACATCACCAGAAATACTATAATAATAACCATCAGAGACAGTCACTAAAACATTAGTAAGAAGTTCATCATCGTTTTTTCTTGCAAGAACTGTATTTTTAATTGCCCTAAAAATATCATAATGTTTGGTTCTATATTTCTTACTATACAATAGAACCAAATTTTCAAAAGATGAATCTAAACAGATTGGCAAATACTGTGCAATATAGGCTATCACTTTGTCTTCAATTCGTTCAATTTTGGGAGAAATTAAAATAAGCGACTCTTGGGTTTTAGTAAAGCTTACTTTTGAAAAATCAAAAAAAGGTTTTTTTTCTTTCTTTTGGTTCTTTATTCTATTTTCCTCACGCATAACAAGATAGGAGAATTCACCCGAAATATATAGCTTTATAATATGAGTAGCTTCTTCCATTTCTTTTTTTCTAAAATTAAAATAAGAAGCATAACGTAAATATTTTTCTGTGAAAGGAAGAACTTGATATCTATCTTGAGAAATCCTAGAAACCACAGCCTCACATTGGCTTACAATGCTCAAAACATTAGCTTTCGAAACCTTTCCTATATATTCTGAGATAAAAGTAATGATTTCTTTAGTTCTTTCAATAGTTCTATTTGCTAAAGATTTAAGACACTGCGTCAAAAGAGCAGTAAACATTGGATCTTTTTTTCGATATGCTGAGATAAGTGCAATACGCAATGCTTCGTTAGGATATCTATTACGTAATTTGGTGTTATATAAAAATATAGCTTCTTTTTCTCTTCCTTGTTTTCTATATATAAAATAACGCTCAATGTCATCATCACCAGAAAGACTCAAATCAGGAAACTCTTGATTCAGTATAAACTTCTCGCTTTGAGTTAAACTCAGCATTACTTTACAAGAACCCTCTATTTTTTAGTAAAAAAAGAGACAATCTTACGCCATAAGCAAACAAAAAAATTAGGATGTCTTATCTTGTTAAGTTTTTTCTTTGCTTTTAATAATTCTTCTTCTGAAAACTGGAAACGGCATATATTTTCTTCAAGCTCTAAAAGTAAAAATTTTTCCACATCATCCACATCCACCACATTAGCCAGTATTGTTTTATATCCCAATTGTTTACACGCTTCCAATCGTCTAAATCCTGCAATGAGTCTATTATTTTGATCTATTACAATAGGTTCCAAAAGCCCATATTTTTGTATACTCTCCACCAAAGGCTGTATTGAAACATTTTTTTCACGAATTCTTTTTTTCACTTTTATAGAACTAATCTCAATATCTTTTATAGCCATGGATTTACCTCATCTATTTCTTCATCATCCTCTTCTTCATTTTCTTCTTCCACTTTGTTTTCATCAACTTGAGGAGGGATAACCACATCATCTTCTACAAAAACATTTGGATCAATTACAAGACTATCATCGTCAGATTCTCCAAATATACTTTCAAAATCATTGCTTTCATGTTTTAGACGATCAATACCTAGTTCCCTCATCTGCAGAGCATTATCATGCAACTTACATACCTCTGTAGGCTGTGTTCCTGTTAAAAAATACAAAAACACAGTCCCATCATTACAATTTTCTGACGGTAAAAGTCCAGATTTTTTGCAAACAGACATGCCAACCAAACCAGTTTCTGGTCTTATAAAGTCTTTGTATGGTTTTCCTTTATGAATTTCTACCATATAGTTAGAAACAGCATAGGCTGCAAGCCCTGCCCCTGTGCTTGCAGGTCCTAAAGACTGCCCACGTCGATCAAAGCCAAACCACGCCACAGTTGTGTAATATGGAGAATAGGCTGCAGTCCACGAATCCGTGAAGTTTTGTGTAGTTCCCGTCTTCCCTGCCACAGGCATCTTAAAAGTCTTACCCGTATTTTCATCTGTATATGTAAACCTATTGCCACCTCTTGTTGAGCCAGCCATAGTACCTATAACTAAAGATTGCTGAAGCATATTAGTGATAATATAAGCATTTTGAGGACTTATAACCTGAATTGCATCCCCTTTTCTCCTTTGAGCAATACGAATATCTTTTTCAACATCTAAAACTATATGTCCTGTCCTGCTTTCTACATTGCGAATTGCAAAAGGTTCCACAGCCTTTCCCTGATTACCAAAAATAGCAAAAGCCCTTGCTAATTGTAGTGGTGTAATACTTGCAACACCTAAAGCCAAAGGATAAACACGATCAAAAGTCTTTTCTATTTCGTTTGGATCTTCTATTCCAACTAGGGCAGCCGCTCTTTGAATTACAGGTTCAAAACCTACTTTATCCAGCAAAGAAACTGCTGGAATATTAAGAGAACGTGGAAGAGCCTCATACAAAAGCACTGTTCCACTCCATTTTCCTGAAAAGTTATTTGGAACGTACTGAACACCACTAGCATTAACAAACACTTGTGGCGTGTCTTCTATTCGTGAAGCTGCTGTCACTTTCCTAGAATCTATTGCAGCAGAGTATAAAAGAGGTTTAAAAGTACTACCCACTTGCACTTTTGCCTGTGTTGCTCTTATAAGCTGGTTATTTTCGCTAAATTTTCCACCACCAACAATGGATGTTATATAGCCTGTTTCATTTTCAATAGAAACCAAAGTACCTTCAACTACATTTTTTGACATAGTCTGTCTAATTCTCTCAACTTGTCTTTTTGAAAGAGCTTTGAGAGGTTCTACTCCAATTAGGGAAGAAACTACATCCACTAAAGGAGCTAAATCGCTATCATAATAACTATTAGCTCTATGCCTAACCATTTTCTCACCCAAGTGAAGCCCATCCACATTGCAACATATAGCGAGTAACGAAGCAATGTTTGCATACTTTGTGCTTGGAACGTTACGAATAGATAAAGATTTTTGCACTCTCTTATTTGCAATTTCAATATATGAGGAAATTTCAGCGTCAGCTACCGCTTGATGTCTTAAATCACAAGTTGTATGAACTGTGTACCCATCTGCATAAATATCCATAGTTCCATAGAGCAAGCTTTCTAATTCACGTCTCACATATTCAGAAAACCATCTAGCCTTGTCTTCACGAGTAAACCATGCAGAAAGTGAAACACGTGTATAATCAAAAGAATCCCAATAATCATTAAATGAAGATCTAGCTTCATCCTTAGTGATAAAACGTAAATCTACCATTCCATCCAAAACATACTGTTGCCTAAGTTTTGCAACATCAGGATGTTCAAAAGGGTTATAGTTAGCAGGGTTAGAAAGCTGAATAACTAAAAGTGCTGACTCAGCTGGAGTAAGTTCTTTTGCAGAATGACCAAAATAAAAACGAGATGCAGCCCCTACCCCGTAAGTGCCTCCTCCAAAATATACCTCGTTTAAATATAGATTCATAATCTCATATTTAGAAAAACGGCGTTCCATTTGGACAGCATACCAAAGCTCTAAAAGTTTTCTCTTTAGACTTTTTTCACTTCTATCACAATAAAGAGAGCCTGCAATTTGCTGTGTTATAGTGCTTCCTCCACCAAAAGATTTATGCAACAATATACCTGCAATAGCTCTTGAAATAGATTTTAAATTGAAGCCTTTGTGCTCAAAGAATGTCCTATCTTCCCTTGCAATTAAAGCATAAATAAGGTTATCTGAAATGTTTTCAAAAGAAACCATTTCTCTCTTTTCATCCATCGAAAACTCAGTAATTAGGTCTCCTCTAATGTCTAGTACCTTTGATGGCAATGCAGGATTAAAACTTGTAAAATGCTCATGTGTTTTTGTGTTATATGTTCCTGAAAGCATAAAGCCTAAACAAAAAGAACCAGCACATAAGACGAAAAGTAAAAAAATAATGTACAAATATATGAGTTTTCTAAACAAACGCATAGCCTTTATATAAAAGCATAAATCAGCATTTTTTTCAATATAGCAGGATATTTAGAAAAAAGAAGATTTAGAAAACAGCATGAAGTAAAGCTAGAGATAAATATCGCAACTAGCTAAGCATAGAGAGTTCTAGTTATACTCCGCTTATAAAATACTTGAATACAATATAAAAGACAGGAGCTGCAAACAAAAGGGAGTCCATACTGTCTAAAATACCTCCACGTCCAAGTATTACGCTTCCAGAATCTTTAACATCACAAGCTCTTTTCAACATAGATTCAACCAAATCACCTGCAATAGCAGCTGTGGTCGTAAAGATACTTAATATTACAGCCTGAAAAAGAGAGAGTTTCATAGTTGGAAACAAATAGTAGGCTATAATAGTTATAAAAACAGAGCCTAAGTACCCGCCAATAAAACCTGCAACACTTTTATTAGGACTCACAACAAAGACTCCCCTATTTCCACTTCCCAAAAACTTTCCAAAAAGCCAAGAAGAAGAGTCACAAAAAAACACAATTAAAAAAAATAAACTTATCACATAACGTGGCGATGGCAAAGAAACAAACCTAGAAAAGAAGATTGCAAAAAACCAAGGATAAGTTAAAGTAAAAATGCCAGCAGAAAGGCGATGAAGCACTGCGTCAAAATTCCCCCTAAACGAAGAGATAAACTCTTTCAAAAACAACACAAAAAAGGAAAAAAGATATAACGCAATAATGTTTCCCCATGTGGAGCGTCCAGCATTCATAAAATAGCCTGCTAAAATAATTAGAGTTCCCAAAAAAGAAATGACTACAGAAGAAAAACTAGCTCCAAAACGCTTATAAAAAAGATGTTGCATTTCTACTGTTGCTATAATGGAGGTAATCACAATCTCAATGTGAAAAGCCAAAAAATTGTAGTATGGAAGGTAATAAACAGGAAGTATAATTGCTGGTACTCCTATAGCAAACATAATTAAACGCTGTCGGGTTTTTTTGCTCATTTTTCTAGTCCAAATCTCCTATTACGAGTCATATATTCATCTATTGCAACCTGCAAATCTTCACTTTTCCAGTCTGGCCAATATTTATCAGAAAAATAAAGTTCTGAATATGCACACTGCCACAACAAAAAGTTACTCAATCTTTTTTCTCCTCCAGTGCGAATAACTAAATCAACAGGTGGAATACTCTTTGTGTCCAAGCATAAAGAAAATTCATCTTCAGTTATATTTGCCAATTTTTCAACATTTAATCTTTTTATGCTACGCACTATCTCATCTTTTCCGCCATAATTTATTGCAAGCACCACAGAAGAACCTGTATAATCTTTCGTTTTTTCTTGCACAGCGACAATTTCGTCTTGAACAGCAAGAGGCAAACCAGAGAGATCTCCAATATGCAAAACACGAATGTTATTTTCAGCATAAAACTGCAATTCTGCTCTTAAGTGTTGTTTAATCAAGGTCATCAAAAAGTTTACCTCTTCACTAGACCTTTTTTTATTCTCTGTTGAAAAGACGTAAAGTGTTACAAAAGGAATTCCAATGTCAGAACAATATTTAACTATTTCTTTTGTAACCTTCACTCCTTCTTGATGTCCCTTAAACCTAGGCATTCCTCGCATTTTTGCCCATCTACCATTACCATCCATTATTATGGCTATATGCTTTGGAGGCATCTTCAACATATCTTTAACCATCTAATTATTACACATTAATCTTCTAAGATTTCTTTTTCTTTTTCTTCAAGCACTTTACCAATTTGAGCAGTGTAATTATCTGTGAGTTTTTGAAAATCAGCTTCAACAGTTTTTAATTCATCTTCAGTAACCTCTCCTGCCTTCTGCTTTTTCTTCATCTCGTCAATACCATCTCGTCTCAAATTCCTTAAAGAAACCTTTGATTGTTCAGCTTTTGCTTTTGCTTGTTTTGCAAGCTCTTTTCTTCTATCATTGGTTAAAGGTGGAATAGCAATACGAATAAGCTTACCATCATTAGTTGGATTAACTGAAAGCTCAGACCTCAATATAGCCTTTTCTATTTCTACAAGCAAAGATTTATCCCATGGTTGAATAACAACTAGTCTTGCTTCAGGAATAGAAATTGAAGCTATTTCTTTCAATGGAGTTGGCGTTCCATAACAATCAACCTTTATCTTTTCAAATAACAAAGGAGAAGCACGTCCAGTACGCAACAATGCAAACTCATCTTTTAAAGCTTGCAATGTCTTTTTCATTTTTTCTTCGTATGTTTTACAAATCTCACTCATATTTTCAATCTTCAATTATTTTTTAAGCCAAAGGAGCTAAAAAGCTCCTTTAGCAAACACTTATTTTTTAATTCCTAGTTGCCATAAAACAACATTAGAAAACTCTAAATTACATC
>CAUUAF010000073.1:0-7884 GCA_963543085.1 uncultured Treponema sp.
CTTCTCCAAGAAGACGCTTAAAGAGATAGTCGTTTTTTAATGTTATGTTAAAATTCTCTTCCATGGCATTATTATAATAGAAGAAAAATAAAATATAAAGATGAAAGAAGTCCTTATAAAACAGATTCTATGCTTAAAAAAGAATGTAGTATGTCTTATTTTTTTCTCAGCTAGAAGCCCTGTATAAAATCAAAGTATGGACTTTTTTAAGGAAAAGATATAATAATTTTTGTTATAAAAAATGGTATTTTTATTGGGATTTATAATAACTTCACTAAATAGAGAAAAATCAAGAAATTATCAGTGTACATTAGTTAATATTAGAGCAGTACATTAGCTAGTGTTACGGTAGTACATTAGCTAATGTACTGACCCCAAACCGCTCGATTTGGGGGTCGCAAATCGAGCGGTTTACACACGTGAAGTCGAGCGATTTCGACATCGCAAGTCGATCGGTTTGCATATGCTAGATTGTGCTATTTGCACTCGTGAATACAAACGCTTTTCAATAAGCTTCCTCTCGTTTCAGGGACTGAGCTTTCTCATTTATGTTCCCCATTCCCCCGATAGGTATCTAGAAAAATTGTACAATAACGGTCATACTCTAAAATATTTTATTAAACAACTGGAGGAGAAAAATGGAAAAAGATATTAGCCTTTTCACATCTGAGTCTGTTAGCGAAGGTCATCCTGATAAGCTATGCGACCAAATAGCCGACGCTGTTTTGGACGCTTGCCTTGCACAAGATAAAAATAGTCATGTAGCTTGTGAGGTGTTTGCATCCACAGCTTTGGTTTTAGTTGGAGGAGAGATCACAACAGAAGCATTTGCAGATGTCCAAAAAATTGCAAGAGATGTTGCAAGAGACATTGGCTACACAGATTCAAACTACGGACTAGATTGTGATTCAATGGCTGTGATGAGCATAATTCATGCACAATCTCCAAATATCAACCAAGGAGTTGTTGGTCAAGGATTAGATGAATATAAGGGAATGCAAGGGGCAGGAGATCAGGGCATGATGTTTGGATTTGCGTGCAACGAAACAAAAGAATTAATGCCATTTCCTATAATGATGAGCCATAAGATTTTGCAACATGCAGCTAATTTAAGAAAAACAAAAAAACTCCCCTTTTTGCGTCCTGACGCAAAAACACAACTAACCATAAGATATGAAGGTTTTAAGCCAGTTAAAATTGAAGCTGTTGTGCTATCTCATCAGCATAATCCCGACATTTCTTATAAGGAATTAAGACCTATATTAATAGAAGAAATTATCAAACCAATACTAGAACCCACAGGACTATTGTCTAAAGACACTGTTTATTACATAAACCCTACAGGGCGTTTTGAAATTGGAGGTCCTATGGGAGACACTGGACTCACAGGTCGCAAAATTATAGCAGACACTTATGGAGGAGTTGGTCGACACGGAGGTGGCTCTTTTTCTGGAAAAGATGCTTCAAAAGTGGATCGCTCTGCAGCTTATATGGCTCGCTATATTGCCAAAAACATTGTTGCTGCAAAACTTGCCGAAAGAGTCGAAATTCAACTAGCTTACGCTATCGGAGTGCCCCATCCTGTTTCTATAAGAATAGACACATTCGGCACTTCAGAAGTACCTGAAGAAAAATTAGTTAATGCTGTGAATAAGGTGTTTGACACCAGCCCTAAGGGCATTATAGAAACACTAGATTTATTAAAACCAATATATAGAAAAACTGCCACTTATGGACACTTTGGGCGCGAAGAATTCACATGGGAAAAAATAGATAAGGTTGACGCTCTTTTGAAAGCTTTATAAACAGACTAAAAGCTAAAATCGCTTTAAACTAAAGCTACAACGAGCTTGCTAGCTCATTGTAGCTTTTTTATTTGTTTTTTTGTAATTGACTCGTCTTTTTTGATTGTATTGCAAGACGACTCGCTAGTAGGCGAGAAAGAAAAACACCATAGTGGGGATAGCGCTCAATAAGACGCATAAAATTCATTTTTGGTATTTTGATTAATACCCCCTTGCCTATTGAAACAACAGTAGCAGTACGCTTATCATCAAGTAAAAATGCCATCTCTCCGATAAACACGTCGCTAGGAGTTAGAACGCTAACAAGCCTATCATTCACATAGACTGCAAAACGTCCAGAGCTAATATAAAAAAGGTTGTTCGTTTCTTCATTTTCTCTACAAACAACTTGCATGTGGCGACACCACACAATCTCTTGCGATTTTAGTATAACAGGAGTGAAGTTTGTCGTGTTTCTCTGGGTATCTATTTCAAAAAAAACCTTGTTTCCCTTTTCGTTGTATGTTAAGTTTTTAACCATTCCAACTGACATTCTAATTCCCATTCCATGAGTTGAGGGAGAGATTTCTTCATTCATTCTTTTTTTCCAATCAAAGCCTTCTCCCTCATCTTCAATAGATATCTTTGTAATGTCATTTTGAATGTTATAACATATTCTAATTTTCTTTTTTGATATCTGAGGATCTTTCCTTCTAATTGCTATTAAATCCAGCATATTTCTACCTTTAGATAGCCACTCTGTTTTTTCTTCATAAGAAATATTACAATTGCCATGCTCTATTGCATTAAGTAAAAGTTCCATCATCACACATTGCAATGTTGAACGATCGCATGTGTTAATCCTATCTGTGTTATAGAGATATGTGTTTAATAAGTTTGCATAAAAAATAATTTCAAAAGGATCTGTATCACTTATAAACTCACCTTTTTCTTCAGATTTTGTAATATTAGAAAGATATGGCTTTTGCAAGAAAAAGGCATTTTTTCCCAATATCTTTATAATTTGAAGGGCATGGTTTTCAAATTCTTCTCTTGTGATTACAAAAAGAAAGTTGGGGTCTTTTAGTTGTTCTAGCTTTAATTTTTGCTCCGTTGTGTTTGTTATAGCAATCACACCTCCAAACAAAAGCCACGGATCTGCCTTAATAATCTTTAAACACTTTTCACCTTCAATATTTGCATCCATAAAATCTATAATTTTGATTTCTGGCATTTGATATTGAAAATATGTTAATGCTTCTGTATATGACTCTATTACAACAATTTTTACTTCTTCAAACAATAAGCTAGCATTTGTAATCGCTTTTATAGTAGATTTTGCCGTAGTAACTAATGGAATACGCCTCATACCCTCTCCTTAAAACTCAAAAGAGTATACAATATTTTTCTTGAAATAACCAATATCAATATACACAAGTATGGAAGAAAAAAAATATTCAAGTTAGCCATAATTTATTATTTATAGTAACTTAAATATTCATTACTTGTTCTAGGAGCGTAGAATTCTAGGTATATCCAAATCACTGGTTAAGGATGTAAAATGAAACGCAACTTTTTTTTATTGTCTGTTTTGTCTTTGTTTTGTAGTTTATTGTATGCACAGGCTGACCTACAACCTATTGCAGAAGTCAAATTGTTAAAAAGAGAACCAATCACATTAGGTCAATTAAAGCTACAAATTGCAACGCTAGAAAAAGGTTATGGGAGAAGGCTATCTATAGAAGAAAGACGAAAGGTTCTTGATGGAATAGTCAACGAAAGACTTTTAAGGCAGGCAGCAGAAAAAGAAGGAATCAAAATTCCAGATTCACAAGTTAATGAGTATTTTAACAACATGCTTTCCCAACAAGTTGGGTATGCTATCACAGAGGCAGAATTTGCTCGGCTCATAGAAAATGAAACAAAGCAAACTTTAAATGATTTTATGAAAGCTCAAACAGGAATGAGTGTTGCAGAGTCAAAAGAATTTTTGCGTGGACAAATTGCAGTGCAAGTATATGTTGGGCAAAAAAAAGGAGCTGATTTAAGCAAGATTGCAGGGCCTACAGATTCAGAAATTAGGGCGCAATATGATATGAATAAGCAGACTTTTGTTAGACCAGATACTGTCAAACTGTTCTTGGTTGTAGTGCCAAAACAAGGGAATACACAAGCAGAAAAAGAAAAGATAGAAGCACTTAAAACACGAATTGAAAAAAACATAAAAATTATAGATGATGTAAAGAAAGATTCTGGAGAAAAATCTGGTTATCTTGCTGAGTTTGTATATGCTGCCAAAACTCAACTTGCTGCCCAACAAATGGGAATCACAATGGAAGCATTAGTAGAGATATTCAAACAAAAAATAAACTATGTTTCCCCTGTAACAGAAATGTCTAATAACTTTCAATTTTTTGTTGTTATGGAAAAGTTAGATGTTAAGATATTGACGCTGAGTGATGTTATAGACCCAAACCAAACTACAACAGTTTATGAGTATATAAGACAGACTCTAACAACAGAAAAGCAAAGTGTAGCATTGCAACAGGCAATTCAACAGCTAACTGAAGATTTAAGAATTCCAGCTAATTTTAAGATGTTGAAAGAAGATGTAGCTTTGAATAAGTTGCTAGATTGGTAGTTTAAAAGTTTTGGAGTTTTAGACTCTTTATTCTTTGGATAGTTTTTTGAAATAAGTAGGGTGGTGCGTAGTATGGCTTTGACACGTAAAATGGCTCGTATTTTAGCCTTTCAAGGCTTATGTGCTTGGGAAGGTGGCACGGATATCGAGGATGTCCTTACATATTCTTGGATATCGGACGAAGAAAAAAAAACACTCACTGAAGAAGATTTCATATTTCCTAGCCTATTGATTAGAGGCACTATAGATCATATTGACGAAATAGACGAAAAAATCAAACCAAGACTTGAACATTGGGACTTTTCAAGATTGAATTTTCTTGACAAGGTTAATATAAGGTTAGGCACTTATTCCTTGCTATATCAAAAAGACACTCCACCAACAATAGTGATTAATGAGGCCGTACGTATTGCACAAGAGTATAGCACCGACGATGCTTATAAGTTTGTCAATGCTATACTTGACAGTATCAAAAACACTCTATAAAATTCATCGCCATTATGAAACGCTTATTTATAATCTTCCTCTGTGTAGTATCGTTGTTATTTTCATGCAAAAAACAAGAAAACTCTAGCAAATTCTTCTCTGGCTTAAAAACAGTAGATGCCTTTATATTACGTTCTGACAATGCTAAAGCTTTGTCGAGCCTTGTTGCGTTGGGCAACTCAGCTAGCGATTCAAAACAAGTATTAAGTGTTGCAAAAAGGATGCTAAGCATAAATGCAACACCAGAAGCCATAAAATTCCTTCAAACTGCAGTTGTAAAAATTACTGACGCACCTGAGGTTGCTGCCCTGCTTATTGCAACTCTTATAGATTCTGGAAGAGTGGAAACTGTGGCAGAATATGCTCCACTTGTTAAGAACACTGTTTATGCTGCTCTAGTAGCAGAAGCTGCTACAACAAAAGGAAACACAGTAGAGGATTTAATGGAGATTGAACCATACTGTTGGGAGCAAGCTTATAGGCTAACTTATAAACAAGCTTTTTTGAAAATGGGGGCATTATCTTTTTGTAAAGAAGGTAAAATATCACAAGCAGAATTTTTACGAGAATCAATACCAACAAGTGAAGTAGTTCAAGACCCTTATTTTTGGGCTTGTGTTTCTTTTGACCTAGGGCATTTTGATTTTATTTTTAGAAATCTAAACAATGCAGTTTTGAATGCAGAAAATGCTGGTGTATTCAACAAAGATAGTTTAGACGTTAATAAGGCTACTAGACATTTGCTTCTTGCAGCTGATGCAGCTTATGGAATGGGAGATGTTGATATAGCACGCTCTTACTGGCAAACTTGTGCAGATCTTCCTATTTCTATGCCCATCGCTTTGTACAATCTTGCATTAACTAGTGAGACAGAAGAAGAAAAGACACGTCTCTTTGTTGAGTGTATAGAAAGATATCCTAGTTATTATCCTGCTGTCTGTTCATATATAAGGCAGTATTTGGCTTTAAGAGATGCTGAAGTTTCAGATGATGTCACTCAATATTTGGCAAATAGAGGCTTTTATTCAATGAAAATGGAAGATATTTATTTAGGACTTCCAAACATGGTTTTTTCACCAGAAAATCTGTTGCAATCTGCCTTAGCTGTTGAAGGGCATGACCCACGTATTGCAATTGAGTATTTTAGATATAAATACTACAAAAATACTGATTTTAAGGCAGGTATTGCTGATATGTGGAACTTGTTGGAAAAATATCCTGATAATATAGACATAAAGAGTTATGCAAAGTGGTATTTTTCTAATTGCAGAGACTTTAATGCTTGCTTTAGTGTTGGAAAAACTGGAAACGAAGCTCTTGACGCCTTTTATTTAGGACTTGAAAAAGCTGTTAGAGCTTCAACTGATGATGATATTATAGATTCTTTTAATAAAGCTTGTGAGCTACCTGAATGTAGGGCCTATGCCACGGCAAATATAGCATATGTCTACTATCAGCAAGGCTTAAAAGACAAAGCTGTAGAAACTCTTTCACTGGCCTCTTCGTTGACTGACGATCCACTCATCAAGGGTAAGTTGCATTATCAATTAGCATGGATACTCTCACAAATAAAGTCATATGATAGGGCTATTAGTGTATTAGGCTATGCAATAGAGCTTGATCCACACAACTATCCAGCACAAGTTCTACTAGAAAAGCTTAAGGCACTTAAAGATTAAGACAAAATAATGAGAAGTATAAAAGAACACACAAGAATTCAAGCCATAAAAAAACATGGATATCGCCCTATAAGAGTAATGTTTTATTATCCAAATCGTGAAAAGCTATTAGGATTCAAGACACACTCAAAACCACATATCTTGGTGTAGGTGGGTTATATTTTAGTGGTGATGAAGCTTGGGAATTTGTTAAAGATAAAACAAATGTTGATCTTTTGAATATACTAAAGGAAATTGCAAATGAAATCTAAAAATTACCATGAAGCTGTTTCCTTTGTATTGTCAGATGCTTTGACTTATATAAAAGATTTTATAGATGATAATTCAATTCAGTTAGTATACTTAGACCCTCCTTTTTTTTCACAAAAAATACAATCTCAGTATAATAAAAATGAAGATAGGTATATTTCATTTAATGATAAATGGAAAAATAAAGAAGAATACTTAACATTTATTAAAAATATTCTTATAGAATGTAAAGAAAAATTGAATAATTCGGGCTTAATTTTTCTCCATTGTGATACATCAGCAAATCACTACTTAAGAATCTTACTAGATGAAGTTTTTGGTGAAGACCTATTTATAAATGAAATTGTTTGGGCTTATAAAAAATGGTCAAATTCATCTAAAAAGCTACTAGATGGACATCAAACAATATGGGTATATGCAAAAACAAAAAATTATAAATTTAAACATATTTTTATATCCTATTCTCCAACAACAAATATTGATCAAATCTTACAACAACGTAAACGTGACATAAATGGTAAGGTCATTTATAAACGTAATGAAGATGATAGTGTTGTTGCAACAAATGAAAAACATGGAGTCCCCCTCAGAGATGTTTGGGAGCTACCTTTTTTGAATCCTAAAGCAAAAGAACGTGTTGGCTATCCAACACAAAAACCAATAGAATTACTAAAACGTATTATCAGGATATCTTGTGATGAAAATGATTTAATATTAGATCCATTTTGTGGAAGTGGTTCTTTGGGAATTGCAGCAAGTATTTTAAAATGTAAATATATTGGGTTAGATATAAATGAAGATGCTATTAAAATATGCAACTCAAGAATTAAAAACTATTACATTTCTCATTCAGAAGTATTAGATGGGAACTACTCATCTTTTAATAATTTAGAAAAAGAAATTAAGGATTTTATCACTGGACTTAATGGTTTTCCTATTGAAAGAAATAAAGGACTTGATGGAATTATCACCTTCCCAGAAGGTTTGGCTGGATTAAGATTTCAACGTGATAATGAGTCTCTCTCTACCACTATAAATTTAATCA
>CAUUAF010000074.1:0-7826 GCA_963543085.1 uncultured Treponema sp.
GGTTTTAAACCTAATGCAGAAAAATATAGGCAACAAACAATTGAAGGACGTGATTAAGTCTTTTTATGGAGGTGTGGTGTGAAAATTGCAATCAATGGTTTTGGGCGAATTGGAAGATTGGTGTTTCAGGCCTTAGTTGAGAAGAATTTATTGGGAAAAGATAAATTTGATGTTGTGGCTGTTGTTGATCTTTCTACTGATGCTTCTTATTTTGCATATCAGTTGAAGTATGATTCAACGCAAGGAAGAATGAAAGCTGATATTAAGGTGAAAGCTGAAGATATCTTGTGTGTTAATGGACATGATATTAAATGTATTTCTGGAAAAGGTTTGAAACCAGAAGATCTTCCATGGAAAGAGCTTGGAATTGATATTGTTTTGGAATGTACTGGTATATACACAAATGAAGCTTCTTATGGACATCTTGAGGCTGGTGCTAAAAAGGTGATTATTTCAGCTCCTGGAAAGAGTAAAGATCCAAATAAGCCTATAAAAACTTTTGTTATGGGAGTTAATGAAAGTGAATATGATGAGTCGAAACATCATGTTATTTCTAATGCAAGTTGCACTACTAATTGTCTAGCTCCTGTAGTTCATGTGTTGTTAAAAGAAGGATTTGGAATTGAAACTGGTCTTATGACTACTATTCATGCTTATACTGCAACACAAAAGACTGTTGATGGTGTTTCTCAAAAAGATTGGAGAGGCGGAAGAGCAGCTGCTATTAACATTATTCCATCATCTACAGGAGCTGCAAAAGCTGTTGGTGAGGTTTTACCTTCAACAAAAGGTAAGCTAACTGGTATGTCTTTTAGAGTGCCTACGGCTACAGGCTCTGTAATTGATTTAACTTTTAGAACAGGAAAAGACACATCTATACAAGAGATTGATGAAGCTATGAAAAAAGCATCTGCTTCTTATCTAAAAGGTGTTTTGTCATACTGTGATGAGGAAATTGTTTCACAAGATATAGTCCATGATAATGCTTCTTCGATTTATGATAGTAAAGCAACAGTGCAAAATAATTTACCTGGTGAGAAACGTTTTTTTAAGATTATTAGTTGGTATGATAATGAGTGGGGATATTCGAATAGAGTTGTAGACTTATTAAACTTTATAACAAAATAGTTTTTTATTGAAAGCCTGTAGTCATTATGACTATAGGCTTTTTTTATGTAAATAATGTGGAAGATATTTTTAGAAAATATGAAATTCTAATTATATCAAATTCAGGTTTGATTTATTCTTCTAATAAGATAAACTAATGTCTCTCGTTTTTACAAATATATAATTGACATTATATGTTGAAATGGCTTTATGTTTTTCGTAGAATGTCCGACATTGTATCTAACAGAATATGTTTATCATTAGGAGAATTCGATAATACAAGAATATTAACTTCTTTTTGACTATAAATTAAAACATCTCAAGATTATAGATTGACTAAAATGCAAATTTTAGTATAATAATCTATTACTTATGCCAACACATAGAGGGATTCAAAACATACTAAAACCCGTGTTTGACAGGCTTAAAGAGGGGGATGTTGAAGGTTCCTATTCATTAATTGATGTGATTTTTAAGGATCATCTAGATAATGAAGATGTAAAATGTGCTTATAATGCAATATTTTTTTGGAAAGAAAAATTAAAATTTTCAACTACTTACTCCTCACCTTTTGAGAAAGGTGAGTATATTTTTTCACAGTGGAAAATGTTTTTGCACTATATGAAGAAATATGATGATAGATATGAATTTGTCATCTATGCCTTAAAATGTTGTATGTTTAATATCATTATCAATTTTTACACAGAAGCTTTGCAAGCTAAACAGTTTACAAGGAAAGCACAAGTCTATAGAAAATTAGGCTTGTGTTATAAAATTCTGGGTAACTATGATAAGGCTGTAGAGTTTTTACAGTATACGGTCTCTTTGGAGGCTTCATCAACTGTCTTGGCTGAGCTTGCAGATAGTTATGCAATGTGTGGTGATGAGCGTCTTGCTAAAGTCTTTTTTCGAGAGGCCTTTTTTAAAGATGCTTGTGCTATAGAAATAGATTTTTTGGAATCTGATATTATTTGTGTTCTGATTAATAAATTAGAATTGATGAAATTCAAAGGAAGTGAGTTGTTGGCATGGATACCCGTTTATGCTGTGCTTTCTGGTCTTTTTAATGTTAAGAGGCAGTTGAAAGCAGCAGAAGTGGGGGAGTTAAAACAAGATATATTTTTATTGGAGAATATTTGTAGGAATAAAGGTAATGAAGAATCAAGACTTGCTGAGCCAAGGTTGATAAATTGTTATTTTTGGCTTATAGATTATTATTCCTATGATAGTATTAGTCATCATAAAATAGACGAAGTGCTTCTTAGGATAAAACTTCTTAATGAAGAGGTTTATAATAGATATATAAGATGACCTATTTATATAGAGGGTGGCTTTATGGTTGATAAAAAACTAAACGATCTATTAAATGAAGAGAAATGGACGAGAGTTGCTATAACTAACTATACAATTAAGGATTTTGAGAGTCTTGATGCTCTTATAGAAGAAGCAAAAAAAGAAGAAATGCTTAATGAGATATTTAATATTTGTAGTGAGCATTTACTTCATGCAAAAATGAGTATTATAGCTTTGTATATCATTTCAGTAGTTTCTCTTATTAATAAATCAGTGGATGATTCTCATCAAATAAATTTGATTAATATTTTTATAGACAATCATAAATGGCAGATTGTGGAACATTTATGTTTGAGAATGCTTGAGTATGGAGATGCACAAGCTAAATTTGCTTTAAGAACACTATCTGAATATTACAAAGAAAATAACGATGAAAGAGTGTATGAAATATGGGAGAGGATTCTTAAAGTTGACTATCAAGAAGCTGATATTGCGAAGTTACTAGCAGAGAAATGGGAAAAAGATGGCGATATTGAAAAAGCTGTCTCTTATTATAAAAAAGCAATGTATAGATATATTGCTCAAAAATATTTTTCAGGCATAAAAGAAGTATGGGGTAAGCTTCTTATTTTGACCCCAGAAGACATTAACTTTTTTGTTTCTATTGAAGAGAAAATCTCTACCTCTATTGAAGGTTTTGCAAAAACGATTCCTTTGTTGCAAGATTTGTATTCATATTATAAAAATGAAGAAAAATGGGAAGTTGCGGTTAGAATTTTGAAGATTATTTTAAATCGTGATAGTAAGGATGATCAGGCTAGATCTGAGTTAGTATTTTGTTTGAGGCAACAGTATAAGGATCATAGCCAACTTGAAAATTGTATTATTGCTTCTGACTTAACTCAAAATTATCGTTCTGTTTTTGATGCTTTAGATATTTTTGAAAAAAATATTGCTTTTGAAGTTGGAAATTTTGTTTTACATCGTACTTGGGGAGTAGGTCGTATTTCTAAGATTGAAGGTGATGAGCTCACTATTGATTTTGCAAAAAAAAGAGGTCATACGATGAGCTTGAAAATGGGTATCGCTGCTCTCAAAACACTTTCAAAAGATCATATATCGGTATTAAAAGCGACTGAAAAGGTTAAAGGAGAGCTTACTAAAAAAGTTAAAGAAGATATTAAGTGGGCTTTAAAAACTCTTATTTTAAGTTTTGATAATAACTGCGATCTTAAGAAAATGAAACTTGAGTTGGTTCCTTCTTTGTTGACTCAATCAGAATGGACAACATGGAGTGTGAAAGCTAGAAAAATTCTTAATGAAGACTCTATGTTTGATCTTCATCCTAACAGTGTTGACTCATATATTATTAAGACTACTGAAACTCCAGTTGATGAAAAGTTGCTAAATGAATTTAAGGTAAAGAAAAATTTCTTTGCACGCATTGAAATAATAAACAAATGTCAGGATCAATCTTCAGAATCCTTTATGGAGATGATTAAGTATTTTCAAACTTTTTTGCATGCTACATCTCAAGTAGGAGAGAATTTAATCTCTTCTTATCTTTTGCTTACTAAAATAAAAGAAGAAAATCCTAGTGTACCTTTGAATATTGACATAAATTTTGCATCTTTGTATGAAAAAATTGAAGATGTTTCTTTGACATATACCTTGATTAAGGATAAGGAGTTGAGAAAGCTTTTTCTTCTTAAAATACATGATGTGATTCCTACATGGCAAGAGGAATTTATTAAATTGTTTCCTATAGCACTTTCAGAAGATATTATAAAGGCTCTTTTGCTTGATGGAAAAGAGAAAATGCTTCAGGATAAGATTGTAGAATGTTATAAAAACTATCGTGTATATAAGGAAACATGTATATGGTGTTTTAAGAATGTAAAAGATGCTGAGTGGTTCAAGGGAACTTCTTTGACTATGGAAGATTTAATTATAACTCTTCTCCACATTCTTGATGCAACTTATAGGGAGATAGCGAGCCGAAAAGATACTGTAGAGAATAGAAAATATAATAAGAATATTCATGATATTTTATTTGGAAAAGATGCATTGCTTTTTACTTTTATTTTGGAAAAAGACGAAGAGAGAGTTGAAAAATTATATACTCTGATAAGTGATATTAAAGACTTAGAGCCAACAATAAAGGCAGCTTTGAGAAGTCACATTCTAGGCAAATACAAAGACTTTAAGTTTGTTGATGTTGATATTGAAGGAAAAGTGGCTCACATTCATGGTCTTATGGTTACAGAGAAGATGTTAATTGCAAAGAAAAAAGAATTGCAAGAGATTATTACTGTCTTAATGCCTCAAAATGCAAAGGATTTGAACTATGCAATTAGTTTAGGAGACTTGCGTGAAAATGCAGAGTATAAGTCTGCGAGAGAAGAACAGGCAAGACTTGAAAATGTCTCTAAAAAATTACAAGAAGAAATTGATAAAGCTGAAGTTTTTGATCCTACAAGGTGTCCTGGAGATAGGGTGTTTTTTGGCACTAAAGTTAATATAATAAATGAAAAGACGAACATGAATGAAGACTATATTATATTGGGACCATGGGAATCAGATCCAACTAATGGTGTTATTTCTTATATGTCCCCTCTAGGGAATTCACTTTTGAATGCTCAAGTTGGAGAGACTGTAAAATATCATGTTAATAATGAAGAAATGGCTTATAAGGTTCTAAAAATTGAAAAAATGACTTTTTGATGTTTAAGAAATTTAGGTTTGTATTTCTTTTCTGTTTTTTTTCTTTTATCTTTTGTGGGAAGTGTTTGTATTCTGAGCTTTCAGATGTTGTGGTGGTACTGGATACTTCTGGAAGCCTTTTGACCTACTATGATGAGATAAATGGAAAAATTTTAAAAGAGATATTTACAGATTATGTTAGAAAAAATGATGTGTTTCACTTAATTTCGTTTGATACATCTGTTAAACTTGAAATATCACAGATTGTGGATTCAGAAGAGGATTTTTCTCATATTATTTGTAAATTTTTGCTTGCGTACCCCTTGGTGAAAGATTCAAATATGATGATCACCTTGGATTTCTTAGAAGATTATCTTAAATCATTGCCACGTTTACATAACAAAAAAGTTATTTTTATTTCTGATGGTCTTTTCATACCTTCTGATGGGAATGGAGATTACACAAAGAAAGAACTTGAAAAGAAATTAAATGATTTTTCTGCTTATTTACTGAAGACAGGAAAAATCCAAACTTATTACATCAAGTTACCTTTATCTTCCAATCAGATTGTTTTAGATTTAAAAAATGATCTTTCTACTTTTGTGAATTCTAGCATTGAAATGGCAGAAATAGAGGCTTATCCATTAGTTTTTAATTTACCACTTTCTTTGAGTGAGTATTTATGTTTTAACGAAATAGAATGGCCTATTTTTAGAGGCAGATGTTTGCAATCTTCACTTGATTTTCCTAATACGTCAACAGATAGTTTTGAAAGTATAAATACAGAAGAAAAAAAAGAGACGGAAGAAATACAAGATATCAAAAAAATAGCAGATGTAATTAGTGATGAAATGACAGATATAAAGCATATAGTTGAATTTGATGCAAATTTAGATAAACATGATTCAACTCCAGATGTTGATTTGGTGATGGAAGAAAATTATGGAAATTTTAATTCTTCTATGTTGTTTCGTACTAGCTATATCTTTTTAATTTTCTTAATTCTGTTCGCTTTATTAATTCTAATTTTCAATAAAAAACGTTCAAAAGGAAAAACTGACGAGGATTCTTCTTCAAATAATAAAAATGTTTTGAATTCTAAAATAAACATTTCTTCTACAGCTAATGAAAATGTAGAAAAGTTACAAGATGAGAATATTACAACAAAGAGTGAAGTATTTTTTTCTTCTGTAGAAGAATATTTAAGTACTAATGAAAAAAACTATGAACATTGTAATTTCAGAAATGAAGAATTAAATGAGAAGATTGTTCCAAAACAAAAATCGATAATTTCAGAAGTGATTCCTAAGGAGTTTCAAAAAGAAGAAAAGATTTTATTAAATGTTAAAACTGTTGAAAATAGATTGATTACTAAGTATTCTCCAAGTTTTTTTACGTTATCACCAGATACAAAAAAGGCTTTTGCTAAAGGTTCTGCTATAGAAAATATGGTTTCTCTTTTGAATTCTAGTTATATTGATAATGGAGATGTTTTTTATAAATTTAAGAACTCATTATATACAAAAAAATATGTTAAAAGTATCGATTTAGAAAAAAAGAACTATCTTGAAATATTTGTCTTAAATCAAAGACGTTCTATTGGAATGAGAAATATTCATCCTTTGACTCCAAATAAAACATTTTATTTAGGTGGTGAAAGATCTGATGATTTCTTGATTTTTTTAGTACCTATTCCTCGTCATCTAGCTTCGATCTGCTATGATGGAAAAGAAATTGTTTTTACTATTCTAAAGCCAAAATATTTTCCATATGAAAAAGAAATAGAAATAAAAAATCCTATTGATAGATTTTTTGTTATAAATTCAGATAAAAATTATTCTATACAGTTTATGTTTCGTATTTATGAAAAAGAAGGCATATCAACATCTTCAAATAATGTTGTTTTCAAATAAAACTATTTTTTTCATTGAGTTCTGTTTTTTTTGCTTTGTTATTATTGCTATCATTGTCCCAACTATATTAAGTAATAGGATATTAGTTATTCCAACAAAGCTTGAGTTAAATGCTTTTTTTTTCTTCAGAGTTTTTATTTTTGCAACATTTGAAGAGGTTATTTATAGAGTTTATCTACCTTTTCAGATGGATCGTTTTTATTTTTTAATAAACAGGCACAATGTACAATTAAAAAAGTTTAATCCTTTTATTTTAGTTTCCAATGTTCTTTTTGCATTTGCCCATTCATATTTGGGAGTTTATAACATTATCTTTGCGTTTATTGTAGGTATAGTTTTTAGCTTAATATATAAATATGTCAAAGAAAAAGTTAATATTTATTCTGCAATTTTTACGATTTCTTTAATTCATTTTTTTTATAACTCAATAGCATTTTACATTTTGGTATATTTTGATAAATGAATTTATGTTATCTTATATTGATAAGAATGCAAAAAGTTTTGTGATTTCCATTGCTTATGCTGTTATTTACAATTAGGAACTTTGTTATTAAAATATGTCAATCCATCTCGCTTTTATTTGAATTGAAAAGATGTCAACTGTAAAACAAAACTATAAAGCTAAATGGGATTAATGATTTTGAGGATTATATTATTAAAAGATTTAAGACCTTTATTATGTCCTAATTGTCATGCAATGATCCATATAAAGATGTTGTGATGGCTGTAGACTGGGATAAGGCAGAATTACTCTATCTCTCTTTAGTTAAAAATCAATGACTGAATAACGTATAATTTTGAAGGGAAAAT
>CAUUAF010000075.1:0-7755 GCA_963543085.1 uncultured Treponema sp.
CTAATGTACTATGCTCACATTTCTTAATGTACACTTTTGAATTGAATTTATTTTTTGAGATCTTATAGATATAAGACAATAGAGAAAAATACAGCTTATGTTTAAGTGCAAAGATAGTCCTTTCACACGTTTCATCCTATCATTTTTCTGATTAAAAAGCTATGATTTTGGTATTAGTGCACGGATTCCATCATTATAAAAAGCATGAAAATTTTTTATATATCCTTAATTTAATAATATTCATAATGCATAATTCATTGATTATTTTATCAAAATATTATTGTAACTTTG
Source organism: uncultured Treponema sp. (assembly GCA_963543085.1). Taxonomy (GTDB): domain Bacteria; phylum Spirochaetota; class Spirochaetia; order Treponematales; family Treponemataceae; genus Treponema_B. The sequence goes on from CAUUAF010000075.1 coordinate 292, forward strand.
TTTTAATTATTTTGAGTTTTCTCAAAACCATCAAAGTAATTTCATCTTTTGTAATTATTAGTAAAAATAATCCTAAAAAACCAAAAATAACAAACATAAGTATCAAAGCTATAATGAATGAAAATATTGTTGTTATGTTAAAGGATGAAATTAAAAAACGCTCTAATGGTTTTATACAAAAATAAACAGGCAAGATAGCAGTACTAGAAAATAATGTAATTTTTAGAGTAAAAAAAGATATTTTTTTCAATATGAAGTTTATATTTAAAACATTCTTTTTTCTCAAAAAAAAGAATAAAAACACAGTATTAACTAGGCTTGCAATGCTTAAAGCTATAGCAATACCTCCTCCTAAAAAGAAAAAGCCTAAACAATAAGCAAAAATAATATTCACAAAAAAGGATGCAATGCCTGAAATAGTTGGAGAATCTGAATCGTGCATTGCATAGAATGCAGGAGCTATAACTCTATTCAAGGCAATAAAAAATAGACCTAATATATGGCAATTAAAGGCCAACATTGTAAGACTAACAGAATTGCTATCAAATTTATCACTTTTATAAATTATAGAAACAATTTCCTCACTAGAAAAGAATGCAAAAAAAGAAGCAGGAATAGTGATTAATGCAATAATTTTCATTGAAGTTAAAAAAAGATTTTCAAAAGATGACCAATCAGTTTTTATTGCATAAGAAGAAAGATCAGGCAATATTACAGAGCTGATAGAAACAACAAAAACTCCAAGCAAAAGTTCTTGTAGCCTTAAAGAGTATTGCAAACTAGAAGCGATACCCACTCCATAGCCTGTAGCCAAAGATGTTGAAACTAAGTCATTGATTTGATAGGCTGCCATTCCTATTATTGTTGGAGCTATAAGACGCAAGGTCTTTTTTGTGTAAGTATTGCATAAGGCTTTTTTTAAACTTGTGAAAGAAAAGAAGAATTTATGCTTTAACACAAATGGTAGCTGAAACATTGCTTGTAAAAAGCCACCAATTAAAACACCAATTGACATAGCTATTGCATAATTTCCTGAAGGTATTGCTAAAATATAGGTAGTTCCTATCACTGAAATGTTAAAGAGAATAGGAGTAAAACCTGAAGGAGAAAAAACTTTAATGCCGTTCAATATTCCTTGAAAAAAAGCTGCTATAGAAATGAAGATAAGATATGGAAACATAATTCTTGTTAGTAAAATAGCACTAGCTCTATCTTCTAAATGTGGAAATAATAAATGCAAAATCAAAGGAGTAAAAAGGATGCCTAAAACTACAATAATGGTCGTAAAAAAAGTAAGAATTGTAAAAATTGAAGATAAGAACTCCCTTCTTTCTTTTTCCTTTTGAGTTTCATCTTCTTTTTTTTCTATTAGTTCCTTAAAAGTTGGAATAAAGGCTACTGTCATGCTATTTTCTGCAAACAAGCGACGAAGCAGATTTGGAATTAAAAAAGAAACCGTGAAAGCATCAGCAAGTGGTGATGTTCCTAGCACACGAGACTTCACCATCTCTCTAATAAGCCCTAAAATACGAGAAAAGAATGTTAAAAAGGAAAGAAATGAACCACTTTTTAGTAATGAGGAATGTTTATTTTTTTGTAATTTCATTTAATTATAGTTTCAAGAGAAAGAGATATCATATCTAAAAAAGTAGTTTCTCTTTCTTTTGCTGTTGTAGATTCTTTTGTTGCAACATTATCAGATATTGTAAGAATAGAAAGAGCTTGAACGCCATACTTACTGGCTAGCATGTAAAGAGCAGCAGTTTCCATTTCTACTGCAAGACATCCATATTTTGCCCACAACTTCCACCTTTCATCTTCATCATAGAACACATCAGATGTTACTATAGAGCCAACATTACAATTAATGTTTTGGGCTATAGAAAGCTCATAAGCCGTTTTTAACAATGTAAAGTCTGCAGTTGGAGCAAATCCAAAACCATTGAAATATTGAGCATTCAAGGCAGAATCTGTGGAGGCACTCATTGCAAGAACCAATGTCTTTAATTTAGTATCCTTATTTAAAGCACCAGCAGTACCAATGCGTATGGCTTTTTTCACTCCATATTGAGTAAAAAGCTCAACAGCATATATCGAGGCAGAAGGTTGCCCCATCCCAGTAGCTTGTATTGAAATCTTCTTTCCCTTGTATTCTCCAGTAAAACCCAGTGCTCCTCTAGTTTCATTATAGCAATGTATATTTTTAAGAAAAGTTTCTGCCACTAATTTGGCTCTTAACGGATCTCCAGGTAGTAAAACACGATCTGCTACCTCTCCCTTTTCTGCTGCAATATGTGGGGTTGACATATCCCCTCCTTAAAGTGGTGGATGCTTATGAGTCTATCAAAAAATATTGTGTGATACAAGAAGAAAAATTTGAAAAGCTTATCAAAACCAATACTGGCAAAGATATTTTTTATTTAAAATCTTATAACTTCAAAACTAGAAATATTAAACAATATACCCATTCAATATAAAGTCTATAATCAGTACTAGCCTACTAGCTATACTATTCTCCCTTCCAAACTTTTGTTATTTTAATTGTTTTTTTTGTAGCTTCTTTTAGTGAAGAATATACGCCACTTTTATAAAAAACTAAAACTGCATTACCTAAAAGTTCTCCATCTGCATGATTTGGAAGCATGAAAGTTTTTTTTGTTACAAAAGACTTCATCTTTATGTATAAATCATTTTTTGCGTGTCCACCTGAAAGTGCATAGTTACCAGAAAATCCTGTTATCTTTTCCAATTCATCAAAAGAAGCTTTTAAAGAATTCAAGATATCTATTACAATGTTATACAATCCCACCAAATCTTTGTTAACTTCTTCTATTCTCTTATTTAGATAATAACACTCACTTATAACTTCCATGACCTCTTTAAATTTCTCTTCCAGATCATCATTTCTAAAGCTAATTTTAAGAGTTTTCACTGCATTTGAAAATCTAATACCAGTGTCACTAAACAAAGCTGCAACTGTCCAAAGATTTGGAATAACTGAGGGCATAACTCTGATATTTTGGGGAACATTTATAGGTCTTTTTTCAACTGAAATGTTGATTCCTTCACTAGAACCTGCTACATCACAAGCTGAGAGATTTTCAATTGTGCTAGTTCCAATTAAAGCTGCAATATAGTCAGGAGGTCCTGCAAACAATGGAATATTTTTATAGCTTCCTACCCTATGTCCTAATTCCACAAACGGAAGAAGCAAATTCTTGTTAAATTCAATAGCTTTTAGGTCGTCAACATTCCAATAAAACGCTTCAAACCTTTTTTCAGGCAATAGAGTAACAGGTTCTCCACCTAATCTAAATAGTAAATATTCAACTAAAGGCAAAAAGAAAACGCTATTATCATAAGATTCTTTGTATTTTTCTTTGAAAAGACTAAGACGAGGTGCAAATATCGAAACTGAATTAGGGAGCATTTCACTCTTTCCATCATTCCACATAAGGAGCACATCCTTACTCCTTCCAAACTTAGAAACAGAAACAAGGGTAGGTCCATTTCCAGAGAATGATATACCTAATACATTCAAATTGTTTTCACTGCAATATAGAACAGCCTCTTCCAATGCTTTCATAAAATAGTTGTAAAGTGAAGAGGCTGTAAGAATAGTAGCAAAAAAGAACCGTCCATGGAAAAGAATATCACCTGAAACATCTACGACAGCTACTTTAATAGAAGAAGTTCCAACATCTAAACTTATTGCACACATTTAGATAAAACTTAAGTGTTACCTTTTGTGATTCCTTTAATCATGTGTCTATTATCCAAAAGATCACTTATAGATTCATTATTATATATTCGCATAATAACTTCTGCAAAAAAGGCTGAAACATCAGCTTCTATATACCATTCTCTTCCTTGTAGGTCTGTATGGCGTACAGCATTTGTTCCAATTATTCTATAAAAAAGCCCTTCCTGATATGCTTTTTCAAAGTCTTCAACAGCAGTTCCATTAAAAAGAGGTAAGCTAATAGCCGCAATTACTGTTTTTGCCTTATTTGCTTTTAAGAATTCCATAGCTTTTATGAGAGTTCCTCCCGTTGCAAGCATGTCATCAGCTAAAAATACATTTTTACCGGCAACATCTCCTAAAAGTTTTATGGAAGATATGTTTGAGTTTTTGCTACTTTCACTAACTTTCGAATAATCCCTTTCTTTATAGAGCATTGCAAGAGGTTTTTTAAGTTCTGAAGAATAAAATTTATTTCTATCAACTGCACCACTATCAGGAGAGACAACAATAAATGGATCTTTTTCATCATTAGTGATATCAACGATATTTCCTAATTCTTTTATAATTTGATAGCTTGCATGAAGATTTTCTAACTTTGTTGAAGAAAAGGTGTTTTCAATTTCTCTTGAATGAATGTCTAGCGTAATAATATTTTTAACACCAAGACTTTCATAGAAATGTCCTAAAAGACTTGCTGTAAGTCCTTCACGTCCCTTCTTTTTGTGTTGCCTACTATATGGGTATACAGGCAAAACCAAAGTAATATCTTTACACCCAGCATGTTTTACAGCATCAATTGTAACAAGCAAAAACATGAGATGATCATTAAGAGACAAAACTTTCTCTTCCTTACCATGGTTAAGGACACAAGGAGTCTTATTTTCTACATCCTGAAAAATAAAAACATGCTTTCCTCTAATTGTATCGTTAATTTCAACTTTTACTTCTCCATTTTTAAAAAGGGTCGGTTCAACTGAAATATTAAAATGTGGAGTGCGAATGCTATCTTTGTTTTTTAAGTACTCTATTTTTTCATTTTCATCACTAAAGTTCACATAAGAAGTCATGTCAGAATATCTATTAAAATCTCTAACCAATTCTTCTTTTGTCATAGAGTATTTTTCACTTAAAATTTCAATATGCGATGCAAAGCGTTTTTCGTATATGCTATTTAAATGCTTCACAACTAAATCAGCAAAAAATTTGCCACCAGGACAAGAAACAATTGCCATGTTATCAGGATTAATAAAGTCCATTTTTCACTCCTCCAAAAAAGATTTGTAAACCTTAATTGATTTACACATTTAGAAATGTATCATTAATTTAATAAAAGAACAATTAAGTCTTTGAAAATAAAATGATTATCTTGCTTTTAAGGCATAACGCTTAAGAAGCAAAAGTGACTCTTTTGTAAGAGAATCACCAACATCTAGTTTTAGCCTTTTAAACATGCCCATTGGAACTTCAAGTGCATACCTAACCGACAAAGAGCTTTCTATTGTTTGTAGGCTATATGGACTCATATCTTTAATTTCTTTTATCACTCCAGAAGAATCTATAAAAGCTATAGACAGTGGAGTTGGAGTATCTTTCATCCAAAAATATAGCTTTTCATCCTTATCTGAAACAAAGATCATACCAGTACCTTCTGGTATATTTTTTCTCTTCATAAAACCATAAGATTTTTGCTCGTGAGTAACAGCAAGCTCAACGCTTATTGAGACTTGCTTGTCTTCCAAACTACTAGCTATAAAAAAGATATCATTCTTTTCAAAAGATGGACTACTAAAACAACCAACACAAATAAAAGAAAGCAAAAAAATAAGAGACAGAGATTTAGAATGCACGTATAAAACGCTCCCTTACCTCTTCAGACATAACTTCTTTTTTATTTCTATTTTCTATTATTTCTTTAAAAGCAGAAATATCGATATATTTTATTGTAAGAGGACGTTCTAGAATAAGGCGTACACGATCATCTTCCCAAATAGATTTCTTTTGATCGACAGCCCTTGGTTCTCCATATTTTTCTATCAAAGAGGAATAAATTGAATAATAATCAATATTTTCAGGATTCATCTGTATAATAATTGAATAAAGCTTCTCATCATAGAACTGGAATGAACCACGTTTTACAAAATGTACACCATTCGCTTCAATCGAACTTCTATTTTTATTGTCTAGAAGAGAAATATCTCTATCTCCTCGATATGCAAAAGAACTATCACCTTTCAAGATTTCCTTCACTTCATCAATATTCATACCCAATCCTATATCATGAAAAGAAGAAGGAAGGTCTTTATCAGAAGAAAGAAGAGCAAGTTCCTCTGCAAAACACAATGAGAAAAAAACAAAACACAAAAGAAAGAAAAATCTTTTCATAATTACCAGAACACACCCATTGCCTTAGAAGCCATACGCGACTTTTCAATTTGTCTCATCTTTTTTAAGTATGCTACTTGTTTTGTCAGTTCTAGCTCATCTGTAACAAGTATTTTTGAACCATCATAGCGAATGATAGGTTGTTTTAAGAATGTATTCACAGCATCTGAAACAAGCTCTTTTGGAATACCACACATATTTGCAAGCTCAACAGGTCCGAAATTAAAAGTATGTTGTCTATTCTTAGTAGGTGTTATTCTAAGTTTTTCCAACTGAAGAGCAAGCATATCATACATTTTTTCGTTGTAATCAGTTATGAGAGTATTAGCAAGCTGTTTATACATCATCCAAATTCTATCAGCCAATGTGGTTGTAAGACGTGCTATCAATTGAGGCTGAGTTGCAACCATCTGATTAAAATTGCTACGATTAACAGCCAAAAGTTGACAACCATCTTCCATAACTATAGCACTTGCAGAACGTGGTTTATTCTCTAGCAAAGCCATCTCACCAAACATATCCCCTTCTTTCAAAACTGCAAGCAATACTTCATTATTATCAACAATCTTTGTTATTTTGACATGACCTTTCTGAATGATATAAAGCTCAGCTCCTGACTGGCATTCACAAAAAACCATAGCTTCTTTTTCATAAGAGCGAACCATTTGATCAGTCTTTGGCTCCAACACTTCAACAGGAACCTTCACTCCCATAGCCTTTATATCCATAAATCTTTTTTGAGCATCCTTTACATACATACCATTTGGTTTTTCTTTAAGATAATGATAGTAGGCATATAAAGCTAAGTCGAATTTAGACATTTTAAGATAGTATTCGCCAATCATAAAAAGATGATTTGCACTAATCTCTATGTTTTTCTTCAAGGTAAGGCGAGTCAACCATTCATCGAGGTATCGCATTTTTCGAGAAAAAGAATAAATAATCTTCATTGCAATAGAATTGTTCTTTTCTATTAGCTGAGGAAACTGTGAATATGGAACAGCAATCAAAACCACATCTGTCAAGGCTACTGCAGTGTCTATTTGACTTTTGTTTGACATGCAAGAAACAACTCCCAAAAAGTCACCAGGATTTAAAAGATTGCCACCTTCTTCTGCTACAACCTCAGATTCCTTTCCAACTTGCACTTTTCCTTGCTGTATAATATAGAATTTATCAGAATCAGACTTCCCTTCAACAAGGATATATGAACCTTTTTTGAAATTAACAAATGATAACTGTACCAATTGAATTGCCCCTCATCGCCACTTTATCGTGGAAGTATATTATTTAATAATATTTATTGTCAACCACATAGATTTATTTTTTTATAAGAG
>CAUUAF010000076.1:0-7709 GCA_963543085.1 uncultured Treponema sp.
CTCGATTTAGGCATCGCAAATCGAGCGATTTCAAAGCCCTAAGTCGAGCGATTTCAGCCCCCTAAGTAGAACGGTTTTGCTACCCTAAATTGAAGTTAATTGTTGACATAAAGCACTGATTATTAAGCAAAAAATATGTTAGAATATCATCTAGTAGGGATATTAGAATGAAAAAAACAATTGTAGTTTTTATAGCATTGTTATCAATTATGTCTTTGTATGCGAAAAATAAAGAAGAGAAAATAAGGCTTGGAATAGATCGTATTGATGAATATTTAAATATCTTTGAAGAAAAACGTGTAGCACTAATTACAAATGCGACAGGCTATAATAGTGAGGGTGAAAGTACAATTTCAGTATTAAAAAAGAAAACTAATTTGAAATTGTTGTTTTCTCCAGAACATGGTTTGAATGCAAATTTTAAAGAAGGTTCTTTAATAGACAATTCTATTGATAGAAAAACATCTCTTAAAATATATAGCTTGTATGGAAAGCAAAAAAAGCCAGCAAATGAAATGTTAAAAGACATTGATATCATATGTTTTGATATTCAGGATGTAGGTGCTAGATTTTATACATACATATATACAATGGCTTATGCTATGCAAGCTGCTAAAGAAAATGGAAAAACATTTGTAATTTTTGATCGTCCAAATCCTATTTCTGGTTCTGTTGTTGAAGGTTTTATATTGCAAGAAGAGTTTAGCTCATTTGTCGGACTATATCCAATAGCTCAAAGACATGGAATGACAGTTGGCGAGTTAGGAGCTATGTTTAATAAAGAGTTTGGTATAAACTGCGACCTCAAAATTATTCCGTTAAAAAACTGGGCACGCTCTTCATATTTTGAAGACTTATCTCTTGTTTGGGTTCCTTCATCTCCCAACATTCCAAATAGCAATACAGCATTAATCTATTCAGGTATGTGTCTTTTTGAAGGAACTAATATGTCAGTTGGACGGGGAACCACATTACCGTTTCAATACATAGGTGCCCCTTTTATTAATGCCGATGAACTAGTTGAAAAGTTAAAAAAAGAAAATCTAAGTGGGGTAAAAATCTTTCCGGCTTATTTCACACCAAATTCTTCTATATATAAGGATGAAGCATGTGAGGGAATATATATTGCAGTGAGTGATAGGAACTCTTTTCAACCTGTGCGAGTTGCTATAAAAATATTTAATACAATTAAAAAAACTTATCCTGAGTTCAAAATTAATGATGAAAAAATGAGACGTTGTGGTCTTAACTTATTGTTTGGAAATGAAAAGCTTAGTGAAAAAAATATTGATGAAAAAGCTTTATTTAGAGATATGAGTATTGACGAAAAAAGATTTATGAAAAAAAGGCAAGCATATCTTTTATACTAACTATTATGAGGAGAAATATTAGAAGTTTTTATGTATAAAGCTATATATAATTTTTTAGTTTGTTTAATTATTCTTTTAGTTATTCTTATAATAACTGGAACTCTAATAGCATTTTTACGTCTTGATAATTCTTCACAAAAAGATGTTCCTACTCCTGTTTATTCACCGCATGTTTTGCGTGAAGGTAAGGCTATATATAGTGAATTAAAACAAATTAGAACTATCTCCGCAGACAAAGAACCTGCAACAATTGTCTTAAATCCTTTTTTAGAATATGATGCCGATAATATACCATTGCGTGAAGAGATTGTGCAAAAAAAAGAAGAATTAAAAAATATAATTACTTCATGGTTCTTACAACGTTCATGGTATAGCATAGAAACCCAAAAAGAAAGTGATATAAAAAATGCACTTTTGACTGAGATTAATAACAGTCTAAAAATGGGTCGCATTTCTGCTATATACTTTGAAGAGTTTAAAGTTTTGCATTAAGATTTAAGGAAAGGTGGAGGTTATGGTTGATACAAGTGTTGTGCCTGCAGCTCAGGTGATTATGTCGTTGTTCCCTATAATTGGAGTTATTATGGCGACGTTTTTACTATTCTTCTATATATTGTGGCACCATAAACAGACTGTTTTATTAATACGAAATGGTATATATAATCCTTCAAAACTAGATTTCTTGAATATCTGCCTTTTATCAGGGCTATTGCTTTTAATTTTGGGTTTTGTTTTAACCATCTTTTTTGTTATAATTCAAACATCTCATTACACATTGTTGCTAGGTTTAGTACCTTTTTCTGTTGGACTTAGTCTATTACTATATTATAGATTTAGCAATAAAACTAAAGAAAAATAAGGAGTTCTTTTTGATTATATTAAGAAAATCATCAGAATCGATAATCGAAAAAGATTTTAAAATATTGAAAAAAGTCTTAAAGGGTGATTGCGACGCATTTGGAGAACTGGTGTTAAAGTATCAAAATAGGGTTCTCTCATTAGGTTATAGTTTTTTTAAGAATAAAGAAGATGCACAAGATTTTTGCCAAGATGTTATGCTTAAAGCATATCAAGCCTTGCCAAGTTTTAAAATGACATCTTCGTTTTATACATGGCTTATGCGAATTGCATATAATATGGCAGTGAATGCAAAACATAGAAAAAATCAGTTTTCATTATCTAGCGAAGAAGAGGATTTTGTTTCTATTTTCCTTTCTCCAGAAGAAAAGTGTATACGAACATGTTTGCAGTCAGCAATTAAAAAAGCTGTGGATAATTTACCAGAGAATTATAAAGTTTGTATTGAACTTTATTTTTTTTATTGTTTGTCGTACTCAGATATTGAACAAATCACAGATATTCCTAAAGGAACAATAAAGTCTTATATATTTAGGGCAAAAAGGATATTAAAAACTGAGATAGAAGTTGCAGGATTGGCTAATGTTACACCTTTGAAGGCTCTTCCTCATTTATTTTATTTATAGGTGTGTATTATGAAATGTAATGAATTAATGGAAGAATATCTCCATATTGAACGATACGAAAGGTTACCTTTGCATATGGTTTTTCATCTCTTGCGTTGTAAAAAATGTAGGGACAATATTAGAAATATGACCCTAGCGATGCATTTTAGCTCTAACAAAGTTATGCAAAGAGCAAGCAAAACTAATCCACTATATCTAAAAACGATGCAACAAATTAGGTTAACTAAAAATGAAAAGAGTATAAAAAGTTCAAATTTTTCTATTTTTATTTTTAGTCTATGGGGGGTCATTGGCACAGCAATGCTTGCAATTTTTCTTATCATCCCTTCAACAAAAATTGGCATTAAATTTATGCAAGTCTTTGGTAGTCATTTTACATTGCAATTTTTGTTTACGATTGTTTCTTTCCTAACGATTTGCACAATTATCTTCATTGCAAACAACCTAAAGCTTTTTGTCAAAACCTTTAAGCTAGCCAGTTCTAAAGCTTAAAGGTTTTTAATAGTTGATAATCCAATTTTGAATTATCAACTATTAGTTTATGACAGTAGATGGATTTATTGTTGCTCCATTTTTATATACTGTGAAGTGTAGGTGTGGACCAGTGCTTCTGCCTGTTGAACCTACTGTGCCTATCTGGGTAACTGTTGTTACATATCGATTGGGAGATGTGAAAATAGAGTTGAGATGTCCATACAGAGTTTTATAACCTGAGTGGTGTCTTATAATCACATGATTTCCATACACAGGGCTGTAGCCTGTTGAAACTACAACCCCTGCTAAAGCTGCAAAAACAGGTGTGCCTCTATGTGTTGCCATGTCTAGCCCATTATGAAAGCTTCTATTTCTTGTGAAAGGGTCACTTCTCCAACCATACCTTGAAGATATTCTATACTTGCCATGAATTGGGCATACAAACATATCTCCATTGATTTCTTGTATTGTCATCCAGTCAAGTTTTGCATTAGGTAAAAAGAGAACAAAACCTTTTGGTAGTATATCATCCTTTAGTTGATTTACAGAAACAATATCTTTTTCGCTAATCCTATAAGCTTCTGCAATTCCACTTATAGTATCTCTATCTTTCACTGTGTATAAAATACCATCAATAGATGGAATCTTTAGTAATTGCCCAATTTGTAATGTTCTAGTGTTTTTAATCTTATTCAAGCTTATTATAGCGTCTTGGCTTACCTCAAAGCGAGCAGCAATGCCACCAACCATTTCCCCTTCCTGTACTTGGTAGGCTCTGTAATATAAACTTGGTAATTCTTCATTTTTAATTCTTTCAATCAATGTTCGCTCTTCAATCTCTTCTTTTTCTTCTGCTACTTCCTCTATAGTCTCCTGAACATATGCAACACCTTCTTTTTCAAAAGGTCTCATAAATATAAATAGAGTAAAAGAAAAAAGCACAATAGAAAGAACTATAACAAGCGAAATATATAATTTATTCATGTTTCCAACCTGAATTCAAGGAATAAAAATCGTATAATGCACAATAGATAAGCCTATTGCAAGGCATCTACAACAAAAAGATTATCGACCATTAAATAACAATCTTGATATAAAGGTATGTTTATAAATTTCAAGGATAATTTGATTTTAAAAAATAAGGAACTTCTTTACTTGAACAACTTGGCAAAGAAAAACCAGAGCAGGATCTCACTTCTAAATCTAATTTTTATCGTTATTCACTCTTAGACAAGAAATAATGATAATTAAGTTGATTGTTTAATCATTATCAAAACTCAGTGAAAAACTTATCAAAGTAGTTTACTGAGTTTTAAATTTATCTTAGATACATAGTTTCAAAAATCCACTTCTTTGGGCGTGGAAAACCTTTGACATATATTGCAATTTTTCTTTTTTCATACATTTCAATTTTGTCTATCTTTTTCTTTATACCTATCTTTTTTACATTCATACCAAAGCATTCAAAAAAAGTATTATCTCCTACTCTATTAAAACCAATGTGTTTCTCATAAATAGCGGTTCCTATTTCAATATATTTCTCATAATTTTGTTTAAAGAAAATATCAATTATGTGAGCTTGTAGTTTGCTTTTTAGAATAGAGCCTATTTCAATTTCTTCTATTATGTTTATGGGAATTAGAGCATATACTCTTTCGTTGCCATAAACAATTTTTTTTTCCAAATCTCTTAATATTTCGCCTTTAATTAAAATCCTACTATCTCTTTTCATTAGAGAAGCATTTGTTGCATAAAGGAGCTCAAAAAGATTCATATCTTGTTTTACAGCTGTGGTCAAAAGAATGTCAACTTCTTCTTTTGTGCACACATGAACCTCATCTTGCGTAAAAGTAAAACTATCTACAACTTCGTCTATAGCCTTTTTCTCATTTTCATAATCTACGCTTGCAGATAAAAATGCATGCAAAACAAAAGAAAAAATTATGAGTGGTAGGAATTTATTTATCATTTTTGTATTTTCCATATTTGCCTAAATTAACATATTCTTCTATAGGAAGAGTAAACATAATACCCATTCCTGGTTTATGTAAGATTTCTAATTCTTTTATTGCATCTTTCACTCTGTCTGCTTTTTCTTTGCTAACAGCAATGAGTAATTGTTCTTTTTCTGGTACAATAGTGATTCCAAAGAACTTTTCATCTTCTTTTCTGCCTGTACCTCTTGCATGAATAATGGAACCTCCATCAGCTCCTGCTTTACGAGCTGCCATCATAACTTCATCAGCATATCCACGTGTCACAATCACAGAAATCATCTGTCCAATTCTTTCCACTACGCCCTCCTTATATCTAGTTATAGTCGGTATAACATAAAGATCTGCATGTTTTATTTTTTTTAATAGTTTATTTTGAACAATAGAGTCAAAAGTCATCTTGTAGTCTTCTTCAGTTGTTAGAATTTGTAATAACTCTATTGGCTCATCTCCAAGACATAGCATGTATGCAATTGAGTTTTCAGGAGGGCGACGCCCTACACATATTGTTCCCCCTTTTGCACCATTTGCATATAGGTCTTCAAATAGAGGTTCACCTTTATAAATAGGCAATGTTAAAAGCAACATTCTAGTAAATTCTTTTTTTTCAATCATTTTGCTTTTCTCCTCTCTATTTCTGTTTTTCGTAATACACGCTTCTTTTTAACTTCGAACATGCAACCTAATATTTGTATCGTGATTAAAGGTGAGAGCGAAGTCATTGCAATGAGCCCAAAAGCGTTGCTTGCAGAGCCATAAGAAAATTGACTAGAAAAACCTAAGGCTAATGGCAAGACAAATGCACTTGAAATAGGACCAGAGGCAACACTTCCTGAATCAAAAGCAATAGCAGAAAAAAGTGAAGGTGTGAATATTGTTAGAATAAAAATTAGTAGGTATGAAGGAATAATTAAATACCAAATGCTAAAATTGAATAGAATTTTGGCAATTGCAAGAGTAACAAAGCATGATGTGCCTAAAGCTAAAGCCAAAAGCATAACAGATGCGCGGATGTTTCCTTCAGAAATCTCTTCAACTTGAGCAATCAAAGCCCAAGCTGAAGGTTCAGAGCAAACTACAGCTCCTCCAATGACAAAAGCAATTGGCAAGGCAATCCAATTATAGGAAAGAAGGCTAAGTAATTTACCTAAAGTTTCGGCTATTGGAATAAATGCTGTGTTTGTTCCTAAGAAAAAAAAGCATAGTCCTATATATGAATAAATAAAGCCCACTATTATTCTTCTAAGTGCTTCAGGTGGGATGTGGAGTAGAAGAAATTGAAAAACTAAAAGTAAAACTACTAGAGGTAATATGGAAAGAAAAACACTAAACATTGTGCTAGGCAAAAGTTGCAATAAATTGGGGCTTAAATTAGTTGCTTGTTCCATTCCTTGTTCTATAGGAGCTATAGAAGGAGCTCCCCAAAAACTAGAAAAAACTGCATAAAGCAACACCAAGAGAACAGGAGAGGCTACCCCTAAACCAGTGTAACCGAAATTATCATCGTGGGCTGCCTCATCACTTCTAACTGACGCAGAACCTACGCCAAAACTAATTATAAAAGGCACTGTTAAAGGTCCTGTAATTGCTCCGCCTGTGTCCAAAGCTATTGAAACATATAGAGGAGAAACAAATGGACCTAGTGCAAAGATTAGGGCATAGACCAAAAGGATTATTAACTTGAATGGAAGTTGAAAAATTGTTCTAACAAGAGAAAGGATAATTGCTAACGAAAGCCCTGTGCTTGCAACAATTAAAAGAGTTATTGCAGAAAGACCAGAAACGTTCTCTTCAACTTGATTTCCTAGAATTAAAAGATTTGGTTCTGCCACAGCCACTAAAAAAGCAATTATTCCTCCAGAAATCAAGATAAAAAGTACTTTTTTACTTCTAATCAAACTAGAACCTAGAAAAGAACCTATAGGCATAATACCTATATCCATGCCATGTAGAAAGAAGGTTAAGCCTATCATTATGAGAAAGGAACCTCTAAGAAAGCAAAATATTTCCGTACTTGAAAGTGGTGTGATGGTTAAATGCAACAGAACTACCAATATGGGTATCGGAATTAAGGAAAAGAACACAGATTTCAACTTTGATTTAATTTCTTTGCCTCCTCACGTTTCGCAATATTGATTTTAGTTTATCACATTATCGGGTAAAAGGTTAGAGGTGACAAAATCCTTTTGTTAGTGCAATTAGAATAGCAGAGGTTATAAGGTGCAAATTGTCAGGGATTATAGCCTATGCGATTGACGAGGAATTTGGTATTTGTCCAACTTATACAAATTGTTTGCTAGTTTTGTATGATTTTTTATGTTAGAATATGTGTCATGGGAGAAAAAGACAATCAAAATAGACAATATCAAGATTCAGTTTTTGTACGT
>CAUUAF010000077.1:0-7680 GCA_963543085.1 uncultured Treponema sp.
AGCAAGCTCGTATTGAGTTGGAAGCAGAAACCGCAAAGCTTAAAGGTACATTTGCTTATTTGGATGCAGAAATAGCAGAAAAAGAGCCTGCTATGCCTGTTTTACAAGGACAGGACGAAAAAGGAAATCCAATAGTTGTAAGCACAAAAGATGGAAAATCTATTTCTCATGAAGATTTGGTGAAGTTTAAAAATAATGAAGAAAACAAAAACAAAGTATTAAACACAGAAAAAATAAACGTTACTTTTAATGTGATTACTCCAAGTAAGCTTACCGAATTTTTTGAAAATTTTACACATCTAAATATTGATATTTCAAATGAGACAGAATTCATAAGTAGTGATACACAAGAACTTGGAACGGATGGTAAGGTTCAGTATTTTCAGGCTTCAAAATTAGTAGAAGTTATGGAAAAAATTAACTTTGTTGAAAATCAGTCAGGTGGTGTTTCACAACAAAGTTTATATAAAGGGCTTAATGCTTTGAAATTTGAAAAAATAAAAGGAAATATAATTATTTCTGATACTTTTTCTCCTTTTAGTAGTTACGATACTGATCGTGAACTTGAGGCTTTTGCTACAGGTAATTACTACAATTATGATGGTACTCCGATACCTCGTACAAGAACATGGATTACATTTAGTAAATTAACAAAACTCATTCACTGGTTAAAAAAGTTTGATTTTTTTAATAACAAAGTGAGATTTGGAGACATGCTTGTTGTTAGGAGTGGTGAAGGAGATAAAGATGTTTTAGATTGTGTTGATACGATTATAGAAGAAAACATTGAGAGATTTGAATTAAAAAATACAGCGGGCGAAGATAAAAGTATAAAGTTTGCAGGACTCGAAAGTATACGATGTTATATGATACTGAGGGAGTATGAGCCATATCCAGAAATAACTATTAAACAATTACTACAGTTTAGTAAGAGATGTAGATGGAAGATGTTATGTCGAGAGGATGATGGTACTGTTTCACATGGTGGTTTTGATGCAATGGCCTTAAGATTTAAGATAAAAAACCTAAACTGCAAAAAACTATCAAAAGATGACTTAAAAGACCTCACATTTGAGAGAGCATGGTTTGGTGGTCGTTTTGAAGGTGAAGATACTGATTTATCTGAAATTTCATTTAGAAATGCTGTGAGTAATGGTGGAGATGTAGCAAGCTTTACTGGAATACTTCCAAAAAATAATTATCAGGCTAGATATTCCAATCTTATTATTCATGACGCTGAAATTCTAGATATTGATGAAAGTGAAGTTCCTAATGATTCTTATTACCCTAAAGATTACCTTGAATTAATAGCAGGTACTTGGCGTTTGCCATACTCAGTGCACAATTTAAGTATACATAACCTGAAAGGGCTTGATAAAATTACTAGAGGACTAAGCAAAAAAGAGATATGGAAGAAGTGTTACCCTGTTTTTACTAGGGAATATTCTTTTCCTGAGCCGATTAAGATAGATGATCAGTATGTTGGTTCTGAAGAAGCTTATAAAGAATTAGTTAAACTATGTGCTTTTAGAAAGCATGGATCTTGGGCTAATGTAGATAATCACAAGAGATTTGTATGTTTTACAGATGGAAATAATAATGTCATTAAAGGACCCTATATTAGGAAATCAGATGAAATGAAAAAAATAGGCGATCATGACTGGGAAATCTTAGAAGAGGATGGGGCATTAATCCCAGTACCATTGAGCGATTATAAACAAGATGAAGATGGTTTTTTTGAAAAAAAATAGATAATGAAAAAATAGATTGGCCTGCATGGAGCTATGAATTCCAGCAACTAGTACTGTTATAAAGGCTTGTAGAAATACAAGCCTTTTTTTATTACTAAACAAAAAATAGGGGAGTTATTTATTGAATTTTAATCCTAATTGAATAAGGTTAGTTTATTTGATAAAATTATATACATGGATACTATTAATAAGGAGCTAAGCTCCATCTCTTTTCCATCTGATTTTACAGATGATGAAAAAGCCCTTGCAAAAACTTATTTCCTTAAAAAACTCAGTGTTTTAACTCATGGTTTTTATGGTGGAAAGTTGCAAACCGTGCCTAAGTGCGGGCTTTATGGTTTTGGTTGGTTTGGCGTATGGTACACTCCTGGTGTGTCTGCCATTTCTACTTCTATTCGTGATGATAATGAAGCCTCTTTTTCACTTTCAAACAGAGGAAACCTTGTAGCTGTTGTAAGTGACTCCACTCGTGTTTTAGGTGATGGAGACTGCACTCCTCCTGGTGGGCTCGGGGTTATGGAAGGAAAGTGTATGCTCATGAAATATCTTGGTGGTGTTGATGCATATCCTTTATGTATTGATTCACGCGTTCGTGAGGATGAAAAGGGAAAATCATCAGTAGCTGTAGGAAAAAATGATCCTGATAAGATCATTGATTTTGTTAGAATGCTTGCTCCATCTGTGGGGGCTGTTAACCTTGAGGATATCAAGCAACCAGAATGTTTTAAGGTTTTGGATACTCTTAGGGAAGTTTGTGATATTCCTGTTTGGCACGATGATGCACAGGGAACAGCTTGTATCACTCTTGCAGGTCTTTTGAATGCTCTAAAATTGGCTGACAAAAAGATGGAAGATTGTAAGATTGTTCTATTAGGAGCAGGTGCTTCCAATACTACTATCGCTCGTCTCATTTTAGCTGATGGTGGAAAACCAGAAAACATGATTATTTGTGATTCACGTGGTGGTTTGCATTCAGGCAGAAAAGATGTTGAGGCAGATCCACGTTACTATCGCAAATGGGAACTTTGCTTGAAGACAAATCCAAATAAGATTGAAAGTTTTGATGAGGCAATTAAAGGTGCTGATGTGCTTATAGCTCTTTCAACACCTGGACCAAACACTGTAACAAAGGCTCAAGTAGCTTCTATGAATAAAAAAGCTATAGTATTCACTTGTGCAAATCCTATTCCTGAAATATGGCCACATGAGGCAAAAGAAGCTGGTGCTTTCATTGTGGGTACTGGAAGAGGAGATTTTCCAAATCAGATTAACAACTCTGTATGTTTTCCAGGTATATTAAAAGGTGCATTGCTAGTGCGTGCAAAAAAGATATCTGACGGAATGGCAATTAGGTGTTCTCACTCTATTGCAGACTATTCTGAAAAGAAAGGAATTAATCCTGATAACATAGTTGTTACTATGGAAGATGAAGATGTTTTTGCACAAGAAGCAGCTGATGTTGCAATGCAAGCAATCAAAGAAGGCTTAAACCGAGTAACAATAACATGGGAGGAAGCATATAACAAAGCAAAAGCAGAGATTAAGCAATGCAGAACTCTCACAAAGACACTCATGAAGGAAGGTTTTATTAAAGAGCCTCCTAAAGAGATGTATGAAGAAGCTCTTAAATATGCAGTGGAACAAATAAAAAAGAACAGAAAATAACAAACTATTCTAAGCGATAAAAGGCCCTCAAGTCCCAAAGACCTGAGGGCCTTTTTATTTCAAAATACTTTATTTATAGCTTTGTAAGTAATAATGTTATGTATACTATTTTATTTCAAGGTATTAATTTCCGATATACCTTTGTGTAGGGGACTATATGAGACTTACCTTTAGTAATATAGGAAAGATAAGAAACACTGAGATAGAAATAAATTCTATTTCTGTCATTGCTGGCTACAACAATACCGGTAAAAGTACTGTAAGCAAGGTTTTATTTTCTATATTTAATGGTCTATATAATATTGAAAAAAGAACAAATGAATATATTAAAAGTGAGCTCTTTAGAATATTGGAAGACTTACTATTTTGGGGTATAAGACATGATGAATTGAAAAATATAGATTTGATTCGTGGTGAGCTTATGGATTTAAAGCAAGATTTTACAAAGAATTCTATCATTCAAATTATCAAAAAACATTTAGGAGAAGATTCTATTTCAAATTTTGATATTGGGTTTGATAAAATTTATTCACTTTTAAAGCTATCTAAAGATGATATAAATAAAAGAGTTGTACAAAATATATTTTTATCTGAATTCCAAAAACAAATTCAAAATATTAACAATAATGAAGATGCCTTTATTAAATTGAAAATTAAAGACCATTTAGTTGAATTAAAAATAAGAGATAATTCTATTATTGGACTATCTAATCCTATAAATTTAACACATGAAGCTGTATATATTGATGATATATTTATTTTGGATAGACCTTTATTTTCACGAAGATATTATGTAAATGATGTGCCACATAGAGAACAGTTAAAAGCAAAGATTGTAGAAAACAGACTTTCAAAAAAAGATTCGTCCGATCCAATTACAGAAAAATCTGTGAATGAATTGCTTATAGAAGATAAGCTAAAAAATATTTATGCTGAGTTAAATAATATTGCACAAGGTGAGCTAATATTTGATGGAATAGGTTCTGCATATTATAAAAGTGATAATAAAAAAGAGATTTCAATAATTAATCTATCTACAGGACTAAAAATATTTGTTATTATAAAAACACTATTGATGAATGGATATTTGGAAGAAAATGGGACACTCATCCTTGATGAGCCAGAAGTACATCTTCATCCTGAATGGCAAGTTTTGCTAGCAAAAATAATAGTTCTTCTACAAAAAGAATTTAATTTACATATTCTAATTAGTTCTCATAGCCATTATTTTGTTAATGCAATTGAAGTTTATTCCCAAAAAGAAGGATTGCATATTCCAAAGTTCTATCTAACTCAAGAAAATGAAGATGAAACTGTAAGTATAAATGATGTTTCTCAAGATTTAGAGCCTATATATAATCTGTTTTATAAGCCATTGATAAAATTAGAAGAAACAGAATTTGAATTATCATAAAATATAGAAGTGAATATGTTAGATTTTGAAACTAAAGTAAATAAATATGGTAATCATTTTGTTACATCTTTGAAAGAGACATCTTTCGATCAAAATAACAAAGAATATATGACAGAATCTTCTCTTACAGTATATAATTTTGATAAAATAAAGGATGAATATGTTAAAACTCATTCTGAAATATTTAATTCTAAAGATATAAGTTTTAGATCAAATGATGCACTGTATTGTAAAAATGGTAGTTTTATTTTTATTGAATTCAAAAATGGAGAAATTAGCAAGCACATTCAAGAGGAATTGAGGACTAAAGTAGTTGAAAGCTTACTAATTCTTATTGATATTTTGGAAGAAAATCTAAAATTTTCAAGAGAAAATTGCGTGTATATTTTTGTTTACAATAAAAATAAAATTTTAAATTAGAAGATCAACGTAATAGCTCAAAAAAAGGAATAGCTAATAAAGTTGCAAAACATATAAAAATAGAGCACAACATAGTTCCAAGTTTTTATAGATATAATTTATTTTTCAAAAAGGTATATACTATAAATAACAAAGAATTGGATAAATTGTTAGAAGAGCTAATGTAGTTTTGAAAGCACCACTGTTACATTTCCTTCTCCTAGTAAGGCTTTTAAGTCTTTTTTTGCAATATCATCGATCTTACCAAGAGGAGTAAAATTCCATGACTTTTTGTCATAGTAGATGACGAGTTGCAACAAGTGTATTTAATGCCCAAGTTGCAATCTACATAATGTTATTTTGAGTTTCATATTTAGTAGGCTGTTTAATGAAAATTTTGCTATTATGAGTACACTTATACAGAAGCTTTACAACTACAAATACGCATTAACCAAAAAAGAATAATTTTGTTATACTAAAGTGAAGCTTTTTGCTTCTGTAGAATAATGTGTAAAGAAAATACTTTTGAAAAACTCCATAATATTGCCTTAAATGCTCCAAAGACTAGCGGTGTATATCTTTGGAAAAATGCTGAAGGGCTTATCATTTATGTTGGAAAAGCAAAATCACTTAAAGCACGTCTCACTTCATATTTTAACAGTGGAAAAGACATTAAAACTAGGCTTTTGGTTTCTAATGCTTTTTCTATTGAATATATAAAAACACAAAATGAATATGAAGCCTTGTTGCTGGAAAACACTTTAATCAAAAAGCATACTCCAAAATACAACATAAGTTTAAAAGATGGCAAAACATATCCTATGCTAAAACTCACAAATGAGACTTTTCCTCGCCTATATAGAACTCGCAATATATACAATGATGGAGCTAAATATTTTGGACCTTTTCCAAATGTCAGCAATATTGATGTATTTTTGGACATGGTTAAAAATAACTATAAATTACATCAATGCAAAAAGCTTAGAAAGCGACGTTTACCATGCCTCTACTATCATATTGGACGATGCGATGCTCCTTGCTGTGGAAAAATAACAGAGGAAGAGTATGGCAAATCTATCAAAGAAATTACTTCAATACTGACAGGAAACACAAAAACTATAATCAAAAAACTAGAAACAGATATGAAACAAGCTGTTAGAGAAGAGAATTTTGAAAAAGCAACAATACTCCGCAATAATATAGAAGCAATTATGAGTATTTCTGATAAAAATATTGTGCAAGATTTAGATTTTACGGCTCGAGACTACATTGCTTGGGCAAGTTCAGGGCAGATGATAACATTTGCAGTGCTTA
The DNA here is from genome assembly GCA_963543085.1 of uncultured Treponema sp. GTDB lineage: Bacteria > Spirochaetota > Spirochaetia > Treponematales > Treponemataceae > Treponema_B. The sequence continues at coordinate 6,544 of CAUUAF010000077.1, forward strand.
AAATGAGAGGAGGAAGGCTTGTTGGAAGAGATTTGTATCGAGCTCAAACACTTAAAAATGATAGTGAGGCAATGCTTGAGTTCTTTATGTCATATTACTCAGATCCAACAATGTTGCCTCCAAATATATTTATTTTGGCAGCTGAAGATTGTCAGCTAGCTCAAGAATGGCTCACAAAAGAACTAAATGCAAAGGTTTCGCTTTTCACCTCTTTATTATTAGGTGAAGAAGTTGGTTATAATGATGAAAAGTCTAACTTTGCTAGTATGGCTAGTAGCCCTAAGGCTTCGTATAATGCAAAAACTAGTGATAAGCTATTGATTGATAATAACTTTAACAAAAAAGAAAGTAGACATCACTATGCAGCTTTGGAAATGGCTCGTTTTAATGCAAAGGAAGATATCACAGCTCGTCTTAGAGATACGGGAGATTATCCAGCACTGGAAGAACTGCAAAAAATTGCAAATTGTAAAGACTTGCCGTATGTTATAGAAGGTTTTGACATTGCACATTTGCAAGGGCATTTTACGGTTGCTGGCATGGTTTATTTTAGAAATGGAAAACCAGATAAGAAAAACTATAGGATATTCAAACTACGAAACACAGATGGCATTATAGATGATTATAAATCCATGAAAGAAGCTGTTGCACGTAGATACACACGTCTTATAAATGAAAATGCAGAACTTCCTGATTTGATTTTAATTGATGGTGGAATTGGGCAAGTGAATGTTGCAAGCAAAATACTAAAAACATTAAATTTGGATATTCCATTGATTGGGCTTGCCGAAAAGAATGAAGAAATATATTTTCCAGGTAATTCAATCCCTCTTGTATTGCCACGTCGTAGCTATGCTTTGCGTCTTTTGCAACGTGTTAGAGATGAAGTTCATAGGTTTTCTAATACAAGGGTTAGTAAGCTAAATAATAAAGCAAAAACCACATCAATATTTGAAAATCTTCCACACATAGGCAAGAAAAGAGCTAGCGATTTATTAAAGAAGTTTTCTTCAATAGAAGCTCTAGCACAGGCTGATATTGTTGAGATAAGAAATTGTATTCATGTTTCAGAAAAGCAAGCTGAAGAAATAAAAGAGGCATGTAAGAATTAAAATATTTAGCTAAAATATTAATTTA
>CAUUAF010000078.1:0-7599 GCA_963543085.1 uncultured Treponema sp.
TGCCTTCTTCTATTATCTTTTTTGCACTACGCAAAAAAACTTCTGTTTTACCACTTCCTGTAATACCATACAGATAAAAAAGATGATAATCATGAGCTTGAGTAATTTTTTCTATTGCATTTTTTTGCTCATCAGAGAGTGTAATTTCTTTAGGTTTTGGAATTTCCTTATCCCAAATATGAAATGATAGCTCTTTTTCTTTTTTTGCTTGAGGAAGCATAGAAGATAATGCTTCACCAAAAGAACATAAATAAAACTTTGCAATCCACGTGGCATTTTCTATTTGAAAATCTCCAAAAAGGGGCTCATCATCAATAAACTTATCTATTGTTTTTATTCTCACATTACTAGGTATGTCAGATGGTTTTTCATCTAGGTCACCTACAACAAAGCCTGTCATAAGTTTTTGCCCAAAGCTTGCCTTAACACGTCTACCTTTGCCAACTTCCTCAGGTGCAATGTTTTTATATGTAAAAATTTGAAAAAGAGGCACATTAAAAACAACATTTAGATAGTTTGACATTATAAACCTTTAAATTTTGATTGAAAAAACTTTAAGTCTTCCCATGCAGGACGTTTTAAGCTTTCTGTTCTTAAAAGGGCGCTTGGATGATATGTAGCAATGGTAGGAATCACATCATTATAATAGAATATCTTTCCATGCAAATGTGAAATACCTAGGCTTGTATTAAAAATAGACTTTAGTGCAACAGAGCCTAAAAGTAAAATCATCTTAGGAGAAAGGAGTCTAATTTGCTCTTCTAAAAAGTGAGAACATGCAATTATCTCATCTTTTGCAGGATTTCTGTTTTCAGGAGGACGACATTTAACAATATTCGTGATAAAACAATTTTCCGTTCGAGAGAGTCCTATAGCCTTAAGCATTTTATCCAATAACTTACCTGAAGCTCCAACAAAAGGTCGCCCTTGCACATCTTCATCATAGCCTGGACCTTCTCCAATAACTAATACAGGTGGTTTTTCTAAGGCACCAACAGTTTCAAAAGGACCTTCACCAAAAACAACAGTTTTTCGAGCTTTGCATAAAGGACACAGCTGGCAAACTGAAACATCTTTTTTTAACTCTTCAAAAGAGGCATAGAGTTTTTTATTTATTGATATTGGCTTAACATCTGTTTCAAGATTGGCACCACTTACTTCTAATGTACTGCTAGCTTTTATAGCCATCTTATTTTCTAATGAAACATCATCAGAAAAATTAGGCATAGTATCAGGCATCCTAAAGCCTTCAATACACTCCACAGCCACTTTAAATAATGAATAAAGATTTTCTTTCTCACACTTTTTCATGGTCAATTTTGTCTAGTTGATTCAAAAAATAGAAAGTATTCATCATACTGTTTATTTTTGCCATTACATAACTCTCCTTATCAATATTATTTGCAAGAGCCAATAAAATCAAATATTTTGTTATAATATTCATCCATGTTAACATATTTTGCCTGAGTATGATTAACTCCCCTCACAATGTATATTTCTTTTTTTGCAGGACATGCCTTATATAAGGCATAAACACAAGAAACAGGCACAAAATCATCAGATGTGGAATGTATAAAAAGTATTGGTGTTTTTGAATTTTTAACAGCTTCTAAAACATTAGCATTTTTAATGCTATAACCAGCTTTTATTCTCCCCATTATATCCGCCATATATAATATTGGGAAAGGAGATAAGCCAAATTTATTTTTTAACTCTAGTGCAAAAATATCCCATACATTTTTATAACCACAATCAGCAATAATTGCCTTAACATTTTTAGGAAGAACTAGGGATGAAGCAAAAAGAACTGTAGCAGCTCCCATAGATGTTCCATGATATATTATATTAGAAGTAGGGTATTTTTTGACTAAATATTCTGTCCATAAAAATAAATCATCTTTATCCAGAAAACCCATGCCAATATACTTCCCTTCACTTTCTCCATGAGACCTCAAACTAATAGTAAGAACATTAAAGCCTCTGTTATAGTAGTGTCTCGCAATTCTTTTGCTAGTTTCTTCTGAAGACTGATAGCCATGTACTACAATCACCCAGTCATCGCTATAACTTTCATGTTTTATTTCATTTCCTACAAGTTTTAAACCATCATTAGAATAAATCATTACAGGAAATATATTTTCTATACTTTTAATCCACTCATTATATGATGCCTCATCATTTTTCATTGCTATGGCTATTTTTATCTGCAAATCTTCATCTAACGGTTCATACCCTTCTAATGTTTTTTGCATATTCCACTTATCTGAGCTTCTTGCCTCACCGCCACTATTTGGGACCAATGCAAAATCTATAAAATAGCCTCCTATCAAATAGGTTGACAAGCATATAATAGCCGATAGGATTAGAATTGAATTAACTGATATTTTTATAATTTTTTTCTTTTTCATACATCTAAAACACATTTTTGAATCTAACAAAACATATCTTTATGTTATCTACTTGCCATTTTATATATCTCTAGCATGTCTTTTTCGTATAGCACTTTTGCAACTCCCTTCGCACCACCAGCTACAAGGCTACATTTATGAGCCATGAGGCAAAGCTCTTTTTCAGTTGGAGATATGCCTAATTCTTTAATGGAAGTTGGCATGTCGATAGAACTGTAAAACTCTTCCATTGCTTCTATTCCTTTTATTGCTAGCATTTCTTCATCTAAAGAATCGGTTTCTATTCCCATAACATTGGTTGCAAATTTTTTAAAACGTGGCAAACACTCTTTATATACATACCTTGCCCAGCTACCCCAAATAGCTGCCAAACCTGCCCCATGAGACACATCATACAAAGCACTTAATTCATGCTCCAAGCCATGTGTTGCCCAGTCTCCATTGCCTTGCCCACAGCCTGTAAGTCCGTTATGGGAAAGACTACTTGCCCACATAACATCTGCTCTAGCTTTATAATTTTGACCATCTTTTTTTAATATCTTTGCATTAGCCATAGTTGTTCGCATCAAAGCTTCTGCAATACTATCAGTAATTTCCATTGCTTCTCCATGCACAAAATAACGTTCCATCGTGTGCATTAAAATATCTACACATCCACAAGCTGTTTGATAATATGGCAAAGTTAAAGTAAGGTCAGGGTTCATTATTGCAAATTTAGGGCGTGAAAGATTATCGTTATAACTACATTTTATTAAACCATCTTCATTAGTAATGACAGAAGAATTACTCATTTCACTCCCTGCAGCCGCTATGGTTAGCACTACACCTATTGGTAAGCTAGATGTAGCGATTCTTTTTTTTGCAAAAAAGTCCCACACATCACCTGAATCTTTTATTCCATAAGCTATTGCTTTTGCAGAATCAATAACGCTACCACCACCAATAGCCAGAATAAAGTCAACATTCTCACCTTTTCCAAGTGCAATACCTTCATACACCAATGAGAGCCTAGGATTTGGCTTCACTCCACCAAGCTCAACATATTGCAAATTATTTTCATCTAGCGTTTTCTTTATTCTATCTAAAAGTCCTGTCTTTTTTACACTACCAGAACCATAATGAAGCAATATTTTTTTTGCATTCTGTTCTAAAATAAGTCTACCAACCTCTTTTTCAGAATCTTTTCCAAAAACCACCTTTGTTGGTGCATAATATTCAAAGTTAAGCATAGTGATCATGCCTCCTAACTCATAATAATTTGATAATATAAAATATTAAGATTGGAAACAAGAGTATATAAGAAATAAAAAAGCCTGTTCGATGAATTTCACTATTCATCAAACAGGCTACCTAATTCCTTGCCTTGTATACTAAAAAACTTAGAAACTAAAAGAAATTAACATCTGATTTAGCAAGTCTAAAGCCAATATCTTTTCTTTGCCATTTTTCTTTATCTTTATCATCAGATTTCATTGAAAACTCACCAACAAAACCTACAGTGTATTCTTCTTTTTCTTTCGAAAGATAAGAGCCACCTTTTCTTCTATTTTTTCCACTTTCATTTGAATATGAAGGATAGTCATCATTTAACATGAAAGTTTTTCCAGATGGTTTTAACACTATACGTCTTTCGATTTCAGGAAGAGTCCATTCCCAAACATTACCAGACATGTCAAAAATACCTATAGCATTTGCAGTTTTTGTTCCAACATCTGTCGGATCTTCAGCATGAACTGTTTCCCCTGCCAATAGCTTGCCATAATTAGTAGCAACTGCTTCATTAGCTCCTTTCCCAGCAGGAGAAATATCATTGTATAGGTAATCAGAACCACTTAAGCACAAACCTTTTAGTAGGTAATATGTTGTGCCGTTTAGAGTTACTGTTTTGCTTGGATCATAAGAAGCTGTTGAATTTAGGGTCAAACGAGAAGCAAATTCCCATTCAACATTAGTCGGAAGACGATAGCCATTAAACTTATCAAAATCATTAAATGCCATACCATTCTTACTATTTACTGGTTCCACAGCTTCACGTAAAACATACTTTTGAAGAATTTCAAGATATTTTCTACTTCTATCTTTTTCATCTACTCTAGCAAACTCATCAAATTTTGCTCGCACTTCATCTCCGCTCAAATAATACACTGGAAATAAATCAACCCATTGTTTCTCGTCTTTATGCAAATAATTTAGATACTCTGTGAGAGCATTGCACCAAACAACAGCATCCATAAAAGTAACATTAGCCATAGGTTCACGCTTCCTAGACTCAACCTTTCCAATGTTCGATTTCATAGAAAACTTATAGACTTTTCTTCCCTCTTTTTCAGCCAAAGCTTCGTTAGTTGCCCATTGATAAACATGACTCCATAAATCCCGAGTTACTGCATATTTACCAAGTTGATAAGAATGAGAAATAACAGCCTTACCTTCGTCATTTTTTCCAGTTTTGAATTCTACAGCATTAGTTACTTCCACTGAAGAAAAACTCTTCATTGCCTCATTAAAATAAGCTAATTCTGTGGGTTCTTTTGTTTTTCCTTCATAGCCTTCACCAACTTGATCGCAAGCTATAAAGCAAAATAAAAATAGGCTAGAAATAGCAAAAAACATTCTTTTCATACACATCTCCTTAAAAGATTTGGCATAATCAGGGCTAGAGTATACTGTTAAAAGTACTCTTTAATCAATTACCTACCAAATCTTTCGAACATTCCAAGAGTCAATAATAAAAATAAACATATAGAAAAACGTTACATACTCAAATCTGCTAATCTGTGGTAAAATATACAGAAGTTGATTGTTTTTTAGTAAAATTATATGACTTAAAATTAAGAAGATACTATTAAAAGAAGCACATATGGAGCTATACTATAACAATAGAAATTATGGAATTGCTACGGATAATGCACAAGACTAAAAAAGATTAGTTGCAATAATTAAAAAATTCTTCAAAAGATCCACCTTTACTTTTCCCAAATCATACTAAAAACTTTTATCCAAATAAAAAGCCGATGTGTTTCTTAATATCTTTAAGACACATCGGCTTTTCAAGTGTTTTAGTGCTAGCTTATTTAGTCATTCCCAAACACAAAAGGAAAAATGCTTGACGGAATGCTTCATCTTTTAAGTATTCATATCGCCCTGTGGCTCCCCCATGCCCTGAATCCATATCCATGTGCAAAATCAAAATATTGTTGTCTGTTTTCATAGAACGCAATTTTGCAACATACTTAGTGGGTTCATGAAACAAAACTTGAGAATCATTGATTCCACCTGTTACCAGCATGTTTGGATAGTCTTTTGCTTCAATATTGTCATAAGGAGAATAAGAAAGCATGTAGTTAAAATACTCTTCTTCGTTTGGATTTCCCCACTCTTCATATTCACCTGTAGTAAGAGGCAAGGAATCATCAAGCATAGTAGTCACTACGTCAACAAAAGGAACAGCTGCAACCACAGCCTTGAATAAATTTGGAGCCATATTTGTAACAGCTCCCATAAGAAGCCCTCCAGCACTACCACCTTCTATGCAAAGTTTTTCGCTAGAAGTATATTTGTCGTTAACCAGCTTTTTAGCACATGCAATAAAGTCTGTAAATGTGTTTTTCTTTTTTAGAAGTTTACCATCTTCATACCACTGCTCACCTAAATCTGAACCACCACGTATCTGAGCAATTGCATAGATAAAACCTCTATCAATCAAGCTATAGCTAGTTATAGAGAAATACACATCACTACTATGCCCATAACTACCATAAGAATACAAAAAGCATGGAGCAGAACCATCTTTCTTTAAACCTTTTTTGTAGACCAATGCCATAGGTACTTTAACCCCATCTTCTGCATCTGCCCAAACACGTTCCACCACATAGTTATCAGGATTAAAGCCCGAAGGAATCTCTTGTTCTTTTAACTTTGTAGTCTTTTTTGTTTTAACATCATATTCATAAAGAGTTGTAGGGCGATTTAGAGAGCTATAATTATATCTAACAGTTGTACTATTAAACTCAGGATTCCCTAAAAATGAAACATTGTACACGGGTTCTGGGAAAGTGATTTGTTGCATTTCATCTGAGTCTGTGGCAAAAATGAAAATGTTTATAAGCCCATTGCGTCTTTTTTCAACCATCAAATACCCTTCTATAACAGAAAAACCTTCAATTAGTTCTTCCTTATTGGTTGGAATGATGACTTCCCATTTTGACTTATCATTTATGTCACTTGCCTTAACTTTGCAAATATATCCATTCAAATTATCATCATCTTTGCAACGTACATAAAAATAATCGTGATATGGAAGAATATCATAGTCAAAATGATGTTCTCTTTTACGAAAAAGCTCAAGTTTGCCATTGTAATCACAGTCTTTGATGTAATACACTTCACTTGTTGTGGAGCTATTGCTCTGTAAGATTACATATTTTCTTGCAGTATCTGTGTAACAACCAATCCTAAACTTTCCGTCAGTTTCTTCATATAAAAGCTCTGTGCCGCTTCCATTCAATGCTCTCTTAAAAAATTTAGAAGAACGAAGTGTGTCGTCAATCTCTGTGTAAAAAACATGCTCACTGTCATTACTCCAAGCAAAAGAATCTACACCTTCATGAGCAAAACCAATCTCTTTGCCTGTTTCTAAGGATAAGAACTTTAACGTAAACTCTGCATAAGAACCTGTTTCATTATAAAGATATGCAAGTTTTTTGTTGTCAGGACTCACAAAATATCCCCAGAAAATAAAAGCAGGTTTTCCTTCTGCCATTTTGTTTGCATCAAGAATTATTTCTTCCTTTCCTTCAAGAGTCTCTTTTCTACAGTAAGTACGATATTGTTTACCCTTTTCTGTTCTATTATAATAGTAGTAACCATTCTTAAAAGTTGGGTACGATTCATCATCTTCTTTTATACGAGCAACCATTTCTTCATAAAGAGTTTTTTGCAAATCTTTAGTGCTTGCCATGACTGAATCTTTGTAGGCATTTTCTGCTTTTAGATAGTCAATAACCTTGCTATTAGTTTTGTCTTTCAACCAATAGTATGGGTCAATTCTCTTTTTTCCAAACTTACTCAAGTCTTTTTCAATACGCTCTGCCAGTGGTGGCTTATTCATAAAATACTCCTCTTTTGTCAATAATTTTGACATCAAAATTAAAGATACACAATAAATGTGATAATTACAATAGGAATGTTT
>CAUUAF010000079.1:0-7547 GCA_963543085.1 uncultured Treponema sp.
ATTTTTATTCGCTCTCATGAAAGTTTAAGAGATCGTTTTGAAATTTCTTGTCCTGAGCTTGATTGGCTTTGTAAAAGAACTTTAGAGTTTATAGAGCCTGTTCCTTCAAGTCTCATCTGTGCAAGAATGACAGGCAAAGGTTTTGGTGGTTGTATTTATTCAATACTAAAAACAAAAGATGTGCCCCTATATAAAGAAAAACTTGAAGACTATGAGCGAATCTTTGGTTTTAGACCTCTAACTTATGAGGTAAAGATAGCTGGAAAAGCAGAAGAATTGACTTAAATTTTTTCTCTTAACTGCATAAGATGGCGTTTTATAGTTATAGAGTAGCGACACTACCTAAGTAGTGTCGCTATTTGGCGTTAGGTGCTCAAAGATAGTTTTTTTGATCGGGTTTAATCATTTAGAATCTTACTTACAGAATCTTTCAAGCTTAGATTAAATTCTTCTCTTGTAATGAGGTTTTTAAGTTTTATCTTTGTTTCTTCAATGTTTGAGGCTACCGCCTCATCAAGATATATCCCCCAATGAATCCCCTTTCTTTCTGCTAGTTCATACTGCTTTGTCATCTTTTTGTTATCAGGAAAAAACTCTACAACAATTCCCTTTTCTCTGAAATAAGAAATTAGCTTATAAGAAGCTTGGATGTTCTCATTTGAAAATATTATGCCCTGTGTAAAAGAAAGCGTAGTTTTTTCTTTATTTAACATTTCAAAGGCTGCCAAAAGACGATCTATACCAATAGAAGCACCAACACCAGAAACTTTTTCTTTCATATAAAAACTAGCTAAATTGTCATACCTACCACCAGAACATACAGAGCCAATCTCTTCCATTTCAGAAAGAAAAGTTTCGTATACAACACCTGTGTAATAATCAAGTCCACGTGTTATAGACATATCAAGAATAAAGGCTTTTTCAATACCTACACTCTCCAAAAGACAATATATTTGTTCTAGAAAGTCTATGTGTTCTTTTGCTTGAGGAGCCAATGCTGAAAGGCGAGAAAGAACTACATCAAAAGAGGATTCATCTTCATTGCATAAAACAAAATCTAATACCTTTTTTGCATTCTCTTCAGATGTAAGATTTCTTAATTCTTTTTCAACTTCTTCTTTTCCAACTTTTTTAATCTTATCTACAATACGTAATACCTCTTCACTATTTTCTTTGATGGAAAGAGATGTTAAAAACTCATTAAAAATTCCCCTGTGAGATAAATGTATTTTTACTGAGCAATTAATACTAGAAAAACAGTTATATATTAATTGCAAAATCTCAAAATCTGTGCAAAAAGAAGTAGAACCTACAATATCAAAATCACACTGCACAAATTCTCTAAAACGTCCTCCTTGAGGCTTCTCACCACGCCAAACTTTTGCAATGTGATATCTTTTGAATGGAAAATATAATTCGTTATAATGCTCTGCAACAAAACGTGCGAAAGGTACTGTTAAATCAAAACGTAAACTTACATCCCTTCCACCTGCGTCATTAAATCTAAAAACTTGCTTTTCTGTCTCTCCATTACTTTTTCTAAGAAGTATTTCGGAATACTCAAGGCAAGGAGTATCTATTGGAACAAAGCCAGAACTTCTAAAAATTTTAGTAAAATTTTCTATTAGTTTCGCTCTTGAGATTTCAGTTGTAGGAAGAAAATCTCTAAAACCTTTCAATGTTTTTGGTGCAATTATATCGCTCATACAAAACTCCTTATAAAATTTATGAAGTTATGATATTTTAATTATTATCATTTTTCAATCATTACAATTGTCCCTGTAATATGATAATTCAAGATTTTTCAAATTACTTATAAGTAATTTTGATAATGTTTAGAGAAGACAAAACTCACTTACCTAATATTTTTTGGATTATATAGCCTGCTATTAAAAGACCTGCAACACTAGGACACCATGAAACAGAGCTTACAACACCTCCTTTAACAATAGGAGCATCTTTACTATAAAGAATAGGAAGACTTTTTACACTAAGATGTTTTAATTTTGATCTCATAGCACGACATAGAGGGCACATTTGAGTTTTATATATATCTGTAATTTCAAAATTAAATGCATTTAATCTATTGCCTGTTCCACCTGATGAAATTATTAAAATATGTCTTTGTTCTGCTTTTAAAGCTAATGCCACTTTCAACGGAATATCATCTGTTGCGTCCACTATTGCATCTATTTCATCTAAAAATTGAAGGTTGATTTTGCCATCACTATCTGGCTTTACCATTTGTTGCAAAATTTTAACATTACAAGTAGGGTTTATATCTAGCACCCTTTTTTTTGCAACCTCCACCTTTGGCATTCCTATCGTAGAATTAAGAGCTAAAAGTTGCCGATTTATATTACTAGGCTCTATTACATCTCCATCAATTAGGTATAGATTACCTACACCAGTTCTAGCAATGGCTTCAAGTGCATAACCTCCAACTCCACCAAGCCCAAAAATTGCAATGTTTGTATCTTTTAGTTTTTTTACATCTGTTTCACTTAATATTGGAAAAAGGCGAGATAAATCCATGAAAAAAATCTCCTTAAAAATTAGTTAATGTATTAAATAATCGTCACTTAATGAGGAAAGAAACATCTATAAACATCATATTTTTTATGCTAAAATCCAAAGGCTCAGCTTCATCATAACTTTGGTTTTTAATAGGATGAAGCTTTACAAGTATTTTGGAGGTTTATAATGACTGATAATATAAAAGAAATGCTCAATCGCTTATTTTTTAATAATACAAACAACATTTGGACAGGGTGTTTGGGGAACAATAAATTCCTTATTAGACAAGATGAAAAAAGTAATCAAGAAATCACTATCAAAACCTCTTGTGCCATAAGTGAAAAAAATGAAGACTTATTAAAGTTTTTAGATGAGCAAAAAAATAGTGGAAAAATAAAAAGTTTTAATGTAGATGGAAATTTATTGTCTTTAACCTACGCTTTAAGTGATAACGATTCTGAATTTGAATATTTTCTAAAAGATCTCTCAGACATTTTAACAAAACTAGAAGCAAAAGATGTTTGTTTTTCTTGCAATAAAATAAAAGAAACAAATGCTTATAAAATTAATAATAAGCAAAGTTTTTTATGTGATGAATGCGTAGAAAATATTAAAAACGAGCTAGAAAAAGCAAACAATGAACCGAATAATTATTTAAAAGGAGCTTTATGTAGCATTATAGGAGCATTAGTTGGCTCGGGACTTTGGATTTTAATAGGTTATTTCAACTTCTATGCATCAATTGCAGGCTACTTCATAGCTTACTGTGCATTTTATGGTTATAACTTTGGAAAAGGCAAAGCAACAAAGATAGGAGCTGTGATAAATATTTTTGCAATAGTATTTGCCTTGCTTTTTGCTGAATATATAGGTCTATTCATAGATGCAAAAAAAGAAATTGGGCTAGATTTTTTGTCCTTTATAAGACTCTCACCACTACTTTTTTCAGACATATCTTTTATAAAATCTATACTTCCAAGTTTAGGGCTCGGTTTTTTGTTTGCTGGTTTAGGTTCTTATAGGGTTATAAAAAGTATATTCACAAAGGCAAATGAACTTTCAAACATTTCTATAGAAAGAATTGGATAAAATTTTCAACAACCATGTCATTTCAAATATTAATTGGAGAATTATCTTATGCAAGAATTATTTTTTAATTGCAATGGGAAAATAATCAAAAATGGAGATAAAACGATTTTAGCTGGCATTCTCAATGTTACTCCTGATTCTTTTTCTGATGGTGGAAAGTATTTTAGTGTTGATAAAGCATTAGAACAAGCCAAAAATATGATGGCAAAAGGAGCTGGTATTATTGACATCGGAGGAGAATCAACAAGACCTGGAAGTGAAGCAATAACAGAAGAAGAAGAAATAAAAAGAATTATTCCAGTTATTCGTGAAATACGAAAAGAGTATAAAGATGTAATCATTTCTATTGACACATGGAGGGCCAAAGTTGCAAAAGCTTCTATAGAAGAGGGAGCTGATATCATTAACGACATTACAGGCTTACTGGGTGATAAAAATATGGCTGAGGTAATAGCTAACTCAAAATGTGGGCTTGTAGCAATGTTTAACTCTGTTATTGCACGCCCTGAACATGAAGGAAGCCGTGTATTTAGAACTTTTGGATATGAAAAACCTTTTTCTGATGAAGCATTAAAATATTTTACAACTCTTTCTATAGTAGAACTCATGAAGGAATATTTTGCTAAAACTTTTGAAGTTTGTGAAAAAAATCAAATAGAAAAAAACAGAATAATGCTTGACCCTGGCATTGGTTTTGGTCTTACTATGAAAGAAAACCTAGAACTACTTCATAACGTGGAATTAATTCACAAATTAGGCTGTCTTTCTTTTGTTGGAGTTTCTAGGAAACGCTTTATTATTAACATTCTAAAAGAGGCAGGCTTTGAGGCTAATCTTTCTAATGAAGAAGGTCTCATCTTGGCAGATTATGCCTCATCGTTTTTGAGTGCAATATCATCTTGTGCTGGAGTGAATGTTTTACGTGTGCATGAAATAACAAAACATGCACAAGCTATACTAATTGGTGATGCTATAAGAATGTCAAATATTGCAAAAGATATTAATTTTTCTAGTTATCAAACTTCTAAATAATTTTCTCTATCATTCAAACATCTTATTTTGTGTCAAATAGACACAAAATAAGATGTTATTTATCAGTTTTTTGTCAAATCTTGTTTATTAATTTCTATAATTATCACAATTAAGCCTTTTTGACACACTTTTAGATATATCCTGTTAAGCATTTCATCTTTGTAATGATATTTTTTACATATTTCCTTCCGTTTTAATACAATTTACAGCCTTAAATTAGAATTATTATTAATTATTTTTTATTTTTAATAGTTTGGCACACTTATTGCTATATATGTTAGTGAGTTGTAAAGCTCAAAAATAATAATTCATGTTTGAGAACATGAAATGGAGGTTTATATGAACAAGGCTATAACAAATTATGATGGTGGAAGAACAATGTTGGATGTGTTATTTGATGATTTTGGGAGGACTATGTTAGGAAAGGATATAATGAAAAATGAAATGTATAGGAGTCCTGCAGTTGATGTTAGGGAGACAGAAAAGGGATATGTCATGGAAGTTGATTTGCCAGGATATTCTGAGAATGACATTGATATTAGCATGCAAGACAAGGTTTTAACTTTATCTTGCAAAAAAGAAAATAATGAAGAAAAAAAGGAAGGAGGTTACCTCATAAAAGAAAGAAATAGTGCTGAATTTAAAAGACGATTTAACTTTTCTGATGATATAGACGAGAAAGCAATTTCTGCCACTTTTGAAAATGGGGTTTTGGAAGTGAGCATTCCAAAGAAAGCAGAAACAAAACCTGTTCAAATTGAAGTTAAGCGAAAAGCATAAAGCTTAACACTCTAAGGGCTTACCAAAAGGTAAGCCCTTTTTTTAACTTTTCCAATTAATAACTAGAAAAAAAGCCAATAAAGTCTTTTTCTATGATATCTAAAACTCAATTCTTGACAAATCAAATATTTGGTTTTAGACTTGAAGTATGTTTAGAAGGTTGTTTTTTTTCAATGTCTTTAGTATTTTTGTTTTTTATCCTTTTTTATACCTTTCATTATTCACATCGTGTAAAGGGCAAAATAATTTTAAGCCTGAACCATCAAAAATTGCTGTAACAAAGTCTGAAATGGTTAAAATTATAACTTCTCCTACTACAATAGAGGGAAAAAAGATTGCATTTTTACGTCCTGATATGAAAGGTTACCATCAAGGTGTTCTTATAGAAGGAAGAAATATAACACTCGCTCCTTATGAAATAGGTAAGTATGAAGTTACGTACAACCTATGGAAAGAAGTTAGGGACTTAACTAAAGAAACTTACACAATCGTAGGTTCTGGAGTTAATGGTTCAAAAAATGCTACTTTTGATGAGAAGGGAAAACAGCCTGTAGGAAAAATCACATGGAGGGATGTAATTGTATGGCTCAACGCTTATAGTGAAGCAACAGGCTTAAAACCAGTTTATTATACTGACGAAAAATTACAAACCCCTCATAGAACTAGTGATATACCTGACAAATTGTTCCCAGAAAAAGGTTCAATTGATAATCCTTATGTAGATTGGGAAAGTAATGGATATAGGCTTCCTACAGAAGCTGAATGGGAAGTAGCTGCACGTGGTGGAGATATGAATGCACCAGACTGGAATTTTGCTTATTCAGGTGTTAAAGGTTATACCGAAAATAATGGAAACGTTATTTTTACCCCTTATGATAGTGAATATACAGAAGAAGATGGTACTTGGCCCAATTTTATGTGGATTTCATTTAATTCAGGAGAAGAAACTCATAATGTTGGAACTAGAAAACCAAATAGATTAGGGCTTTATGATATGTCTGGCAATGTTGAAGAATACTGCTGGGATTTCTATGGAAATTATCAAGATGGGAACCATGCTTTTGATCCTTCAACACCAGTACACGGTTTTAAAGAGTTTTCAAAGAATAGGGTAAGACGTGGAGGTTCTTACATTTACAACAATGAGTTTGCACTCGTTAGTTATAGAGGACATGTTTCTATGACATCTGGCTATGCCTCTGGTATTGGATTTCGTCTTGCACGCACACTAAAGAACTAGAATATGATAATTCTTTCACTAGCTATAATTTTTTTTCTTGTGGAGAAAAACCTTCAGAAAAGATTAAACCTCAAGATAAAAAAATTGGTGTTAAGAAAAGAAATACAGGGCGGTTCTTTGCAATTTTGGAATATGAAGTTGTACGAACTTTGTAAAAAAGTCTATGAATGGGTAACAGAAGAAAAGAAAGACGAAAGGTATGTTTTTCATAATACTGGCTTTTCTAGTGGCAAAAAAATACTGATAAAGAGTTTGTAGAAAGCATTGAGGATGGAAAAAGGCAAGCTGAGATCAAGATATCTTCTACAAAAGCAGTCATTTGGTGCGGTGCTTATAGTGAGATGACAGATCATATCCTCGTTTATTGCTGGGGAATGGAAGATGAAAAAAGTTCTTAGACTTTGCTTGCCTGATGAATTAAGAGCTATCTAGCCTACTCACCAAAGATGAAGACATAGCAATTGGAAAATATTCTGTTTTAGTGAAATGTGAATTATAAGGAATGGTATTTTACAAAAAGCAATTATGCAAGTGGTGCAAAGAAAAATTATAAAGATATTGAGGAATTGAAGTGAGTTGTTTACTTAGAAGAAACAATTTATTCTGATAGAGAGACACTAAATGGATTATGTTGGTTTTATATTGTGTCGCAAACAGCGACATAGTAAATATAAGGAGAGGTGAAAACTATGAAAAAGTTTTTTAGTTTGTTTGCATTGACTTCTTTAGTCTTTGCTTTTGGTTGCCAACACGGAACAAAGGACAAGGGTGCAACTAATGGGGATATTTTGATAAAAGGTGTTACAGTGGGAGGTCAGTCTTGTATTGAAAATGCCACAATTGAAGTTGATGGAACAGAAGCTGAAGTTGTTGTTACTTTTGCTGAAAG
>CAUUAF010000080.1:0-7546 GCA_963543085.1 uncultured Treponema sp.
TTTTCGCACAATACGCAGTAATAGCAGCTGACAAAGTCGTTTTACCATGGTCGACATGACCAATAGTGCCCACATTCATATGTGGTTTTCCTCTTTCAAATTTCTCTTTTGCCATAATATCCTCCTAAAGACAACTGGCTTATATTCTCTTTCCCGCATACCACACGAGATACACAAACAAAACAAAAAAACTTCATTATAAACAAAGCCTCAACATACAAATAAAAGCTAAGAAAAGGTTATCCGACAAGTATAAGCAGAACAATCACAAGACATCAATCTTAATTCATTCGATTGACATATGGACCCACCTAATCATCACTAATATAAAGACGACTGGTTTGGCATCCAGAGCCACAGAAAGTATAAAACCTGCAAAAGCTTTACGGTTAAATACAAGCCCACCAAGACACCGAGTAAACAAACTTTACTCTCAAACAATCTACGACGTTTATAACATCTTATAAGTAAAATGTCAATAGATTTTGAATAATAAACATTAAAACACTCGAGAGAGATTTTAAGAATCATTAATCTTCTTAAAATCTCCTATTAAAAAGCTAAACTAGTTAACTAGATCAGCTAATCCTCCCATATCAGAATCATCAAATGCAATAGAATCATCATCATGAAAATATTCTGAATCATCATAAAAAAGGATTCTACTACAATATGGGCAATATTTAATCTCTTCACCTGATCTCACCTCGTTAATAAATTGAGGAGGCAAAACTATATGACAACCTTCACATGCCCCTTCCCTAATAGGAACGATTCCTTGACCTTTTTTATTTTTTATTATGCGTTCAAATTTGAATATCTCACTTTCTGGCATATCAGGACAAAGCTCTTTTTTCTCTTTTTCCAATTGATCAAGTTCTTCTTTCTTTTTTGCAATTTCACGATCCATTTCCCCAGACTTCGTAGCAATCCAGTTTTCAGTTTGCTCTATTTCCTCGTGATTTTGGGTAATCTTAGCATCTAAATCATTAAATGCAATTTCTAGACTCTGCAACTCTTTTCTTATCTCTGAAGCTCTCTTATTAGCTTCATCAATTTCTTTCTCAAGGGTCTCATACTCACGCTGAGTCTTAATATTATCCATAGCCTTTTCAGAATTTTCCTTTCGAGTTTCAATTGCAAAAAGATCTGCTTTTAATAAAGCAATTTTAGTTTTTAACTCTTCAGATTGTCTATCTTTTTCTATATACCTAGCTTTTAGATCTTCCAAAAGAGCCTTTCTATTAGTTAATGCATCAGGGGCTTCAACAATCTCAATCTCAAGTTCATTCTTTCTAGCTAAAACCTCTTGTAACCTTTTCAATATTTCAAAATATTCACTACTTATCATAATTACACCCCCACTAATTATCTCGATAATCCTTTAGTTTACTATATCGTTTAGGTAATCTCAACCTTTTTAAGGCCTTAGCTTCTATCTGTCGTATTCTTTCTCTTGTAACTTCAAAATAAAGTCCAACCTCTTCTAGTGTTAAAGGATAGCCTCCAGCAATGCCATAACGCATTTCAACAACTTCTCTCTCTCTTTTTGGAAGAGTAGAAAGAATTGACTCGAGATTCTCTTTCAATAACTTATGTTCTGCAAGCTCTGCTGGGTTCTCTACACATTTATCTTCAATAAAATCGCTTAGCATAGTATCTTCTTCTTCCCCTATTGGAGTTTCAAGCGATATAGGCTCCCTTGCAACATTTTTAACTAACTTAACTTTCTCAGTAGACCATCCCAATTGCTGTGCAATCTCCTCATCAGAAGGTTCCCTTCCAAGTTTTTGCAACAATTGCTTAGCTTCTCTATTAACTTTATTTATTTGTTCAATCATATGAACAGGAACACGAATAGTTCTCGCCTGATCTGATATAGAACGTGTAATAGCCTGCCTTATCCACCACGTTGCATAAGTTGAAAATTTATAACCTTTTTTATACTCAAATTTCTCAACAGCTTTTATAAGACCTATATTTCCTTCCTGCACTAAGTCAAAGAATTGCAATCCTCTATTTATATACTTCTTAGCTATAGAAACTACAAGACGAAGATTCGCACTAATAAGCTTATCTTTAGCTTTTTTAAGCATATTACTTCCACGCTTTATTTCTTGAGAAAGTGAAATAATCTCATCTACGCTTGCTTCAAAATCATACTCAAATCTCTTTATTTTTCTAACAAGAGTTTGTATTTGAGTGTAAACTTCTTTTATGTCATTGCAAGGCATATTGAGCTCTGCCTCTAGTTTTTCCCTCTCTTTAGACATAGCGAGTCTTTTTCCAAGTTTCCTAAGTCCAGTATATGAAGAAATCCTAAGTTGCCTTTCTTTTCTTTCTTTTTTATTTTGATATTCCTTTATTTTGGAAGTAGCCATAATAAACCTATCAGAAAAAGCATCAATTTCTTCTGATTCCAAGTATATTTTACTAAAAGCATTTAGAAGCTTCTGCCTCATAGCCATCAACTCTTCATTTTCCATAAAACTGGTGAGAGTTTCTCTATCATAATAGTGTTTTTTAGTTGCAAGATATTGCTTTATATCTGCATAAATTGGTTTTAAAGCATCTCCATAAACCTGTCTTAGCCTTTTCTTTTCTGCAATTTCATCACTTAAATCCTTTCTAGGTTTATTTCCTTCTGCAGGATCAATTTTTGCAAAAGCCTTCTGCCCTATAGCATAAAATTCTGAAATTAAAACACCTGAGTTTTGAATAACAGCATTGATTATATTCTCTCCTTCTTCCATTTCTTTAGAGAGTCTAACTTCCTCGTCTGCATTCAAAAGATGCTCTTTTCCTATTTCGTGCAAATATAACTTGACAGGATCATCAAGGTTTGCATCTTTAGAGGTCTTTAACAACTTCCCCTCATTTTCCTTAGGAGCCTTTTCTTTTTGAGCTTGAGGCTTCATTTTTATTGCATCAAAAGCCATTTCTACAGGTGATTTATCAGCAATAGGAATATCATCTTCGCTAGAAAAAATATAATCTAATTTTTCTCCTTCCTCATAACCTTCTGCATATTCATCTTCATAAATAGAAAAATCATCAACCTCTTTTTGTTCATTTTTTTCAGTGTCTACAACAGTAATCCCTTCATCTTCTAGCATATCAATAATATCTGCTATATATTCCCTTGGTATACTCTCATTTATAACTTCAGTCATTTCTTCAATTGTGATAGAAGAATCTTTTGATCTAGCATAAGATATCAAATTTGAAACAACATTCAGTTTTAATTGCTCTTTACCTTTCATAATTTCTCCTTATTTGATATTAGAAATTTGACTATCCAGCTCTTTTTTTTCCATCAACAAATCTTGAATTTCTCTGTCATCATTAATTTCACTTAACGATAAGACATGTAGCCTATTTACGACATTTTGCCTTCTTTTTTTTAGCTTATTTAAACTAACTAACCTAATACCATCTTCCAAGATGTTCTCGCTACTCTCTTTAGAAAACTCATTCGTATTTATAACTTGTTTTATCAATTGCTGTAAGTCTGGATTTTCACATTTACTAATAAGATCATCATAAGTTTCTTTTCCCTCTCTAAAACACTCTTCCAATGCAATATACAATTGTTTTGCAACTGCGTCTTCAAAATCTTCTAATCTAACTTCAGAACGCAACTGCATAAAGAGGTCTCTATTAACAACCACAGAAAGAAGAAGCCTCATCTCAGCTGTTCTCATTAAATGATTCGGTTTATTAGTATATTTCCTAATAGCATCATTTTTTTTATGAGGTACAACTTCACGATTTAAATATTTATTATAATCAGAGAGAATAGAAGCTTCAGTAATATGAAAAAACACTGCCAATCGCTCAATTACTTCCTCTCTATACACAGTAGAAGATAGCGACCTTATGTAGGGAAACAAAAACGATATTCCTTGAGTTTTTTCTTTAAATCTACTAGAAGCTGACTGCAAAAGATACTCCACGTCTAGTGTAGCATTTTTAACTAGTAAAGACAAGGCTTCACTTCCTTCTTTTTCTAATAGTTCAGATGGGTCTTTTCCACCTTTTATGTTAATAATGTGTACTTCTGCGTCAAATTTTCTAATCATCAGAATTGCCTTGTACGTAGCTTTCTGCCCTGCAACATCACTATCAAAAGAAAGATAAAAACTATCTGTAAGATTTTTAAGAGTTTTGACCTGTTCTTCAGTTAATGCAGTACCCAAAGGAGCTACAGCATTAGTAATGCCAGCCTGATGATATGAGATTACATCCATATATCCTTCACAAATAACAACGCTTTTTTTCTCCCTAATCCCCTTCATTGCAAGAGAAAAAGCAAACAAAGTACTTCCTTTTTTGTATTGATCCATATCCTTAGTATTTAAATATTTAGGACCATCTCCAGAAAAAAGGCGACCTCCGAATGCTATTGCCGTCCCATATCTATCAAAAATTGGAAACATAATTCTATTTGAAAAAAAAGCAATATTATTATATTTGGAGGAGAACAAACCTGTTTTTACCAAAAACTGCGGTGTATATGATTTTTTTATCAAAAAACTATATAACCAATCTCTTTCTTTTGGTGAAAAACCCAACTGAAACTTATCTATAGTTTCTTTTGTAATTCCTCTATTTTCTAAATATTTTAGAGCCTCTTTGCCTTGTGGATGTGAAACTAAAATAGAATGAAACAGAACCACCATTTTAGAATAAAGATCAAGTATCTCTTTTTTGTCATCATTTATTTTATCATTTGCTATACTATCATCATACTGAAGCCTAAAACCAATTTTTTTTGCTATAAATTCAATTGTATCTGGAAAATTTAATTTTTCTATTTCCATAACAAAATTTATAACGGAGCCACCTTTTCCACAACCGAAGCAATAATAAACCTTCCTTTCAGTATCGATATTAAATGATGGGGTTACCTCTCCATGAAAAGGACAACATCCCCACCACTTATCTCCCTTTCTTTCAAGCTTAACATAGTTTTCGACAATAGCTTTCATATCAATTCGTTCTATCAATTCTGTTATTGAATCATTTTTTATGTGTGGCATACATCAAAAATTCCATTCAATTTATTTTTTTAACAAATAAACATTACCAATTTTATTATGATCTCTAATATTGGTAGAAAAAGCATGGCGACCTACTTTGGCATCAATTAAACGAAAGTATAGGTAATTAGTTTTTTGAGGATTACAAGCAGCTTTTAATGAAACTAAACCTGGATTTGCTATAGGCGATGGTGGCAAACCTTCATGTATATATGTGTTATAATCATTTTCGATTTGAATATCATCCCAAAATAATCTTTTAGGGTGAGGTTTACCCTGCAATTCTGTAATAATATATTCCACCGTTGCACAAGATTGCAAAGGCATTTTAATATTTAATCTATTTGTAAAAACTCCAGCTATAATAGGAGCTTCTTCATCGAGTTGATATTCACGTTCTATAATGGAAGCTAAACACACTTTCTTATATATTTCTTCAGCAGTTTTGGGAAAATTAGAAATTGAAAGAGCTTTATGAGAAAAGTTTTTTAACATCATTTTTAAGGCTTTTCTTGCATCATCATTCTTACTCAAAAGATACGTATCTGGAAACAAAAAACCTTCTGCACTCCTAAAGGGGAAACCTTCTTCCTTTAATAGTGAGACATCATTAGCAACTTCGATAAAATCTTCACTGGTAAAAAGTCCTGTTTCAGCAAATAATTTAGCAGTTTTTTTTATAGTTAAACCTTCAGGAATAGTAACTTTTATAAACTCTTCCCTACCACCTTTCACTAAAAGGTCAATAATTTCGTGAGTCTTAAAAGAAGAAGAGAAATCATAAATACCAGTTTTAATGTTATACTTCTTCCATTTAGCATAAACTAGAGCAAAAGTTTCACTTCTAATCAAATTTTCTTTCTTTAATCTTCTTATTACATGTTTTAAAGTTTCTCCGCTATCTACCCTAAATTCAATAGTCTCATTTTTCCTTTGAGAAACAAGCGGGGAATCAAGATATTTAGGTAGGAAAACAGTCACTCCAAGTATTAGTATAAAAAAGAATAATAAAAACAATCTAATTTTTTTCATAAAATATTTAAACGTTCATTTCCATTCCCTCTTGTGCCACAAATATAGACAATTTTTCGGCATCAGGATATTCCTTATACCAATCTGCATTTTTCTTAAATGAGAGAATTTTTTTGTCATTATATGTTGGCTCATGATGAAACAAAACAATGTTTTTTATTTTCCATTTAATCGCAAAATCAATAGCTATTGAATAAGTAGAGTGCCCCCAACCTTTTTTTGCTAATGCATCGGGAAGAGTATACTGAGCATCAATAATAAACACATCTGCATTCGTATAGAATTCAATATTGTCCACCTTATCCTCAAAATCTCTATTTTTAAGCTCAGTATCCGTTGAATATATAACCTTTTTTCCATCTTCAATAACAGAAAAGGACGTACATCCTCCTGGGTGACGAACTCTATGCCATCCCACTTCGACACCACCAACTTTAATTCTAGTTTCTTCAGGTTGGATATATCTAAACTCAATCTTGGCATTAAAACCATCTTTTCCTAACATACTAATAGGAAAATATGGATATTTCATCTGTTCTTCTAAAAACTTTTGAGAATCTTTTTTTGTGCTATATATTATTATTGTATTCTTAGGATCGAAAGCTGGATTAAAAAACGGTAAACCCTGAATATGATCCCAATGAAAATGAGAAAAAAAGAGATGATATGTATTTTTGGTTGCGTAATCTGCACGATTAGTTAGTGCAATTCCCAACTCTCTAATACCTGTTCCTGCATCAAAAATTAGGGTATCGCCAGTCTTTGTCTCAATCTCAACACACGCAGTATTAGACCCCACCGTACCAAAAATATACTTAGGCAAAGAAGACAAAAACCTTTCCTTAGCTTCAGTCGAAACAACATCTTCCTGAGAAATCCGTTGCACCACTGCAACTATCTTACCTTGTACTTGCTCTGATGTCAGAGGACTAGGGATAGACCCCCTCACTCCCCAAAAACGCACTAACATAAAACCTCTTAAAATCCTTAAAAACGCCACACTTCCAGCAATCAACTCCGCACACCACACCTAAATTTTTCCACAAAAAAAAATGCTCAGAGTACAAAACCACTGAAATGACGAAAATATCACAACCATTATACAACAAAAAGAACTTTTTATAAGGTTTTGGAAAAAATATGGGGAGTCAAGGATTCGAACCTTGGAAGGCGGAGCCAACAGATTTACAGTCTGCCCCCTTTGACCGCTCGGGAAACTCCCCAACACAATAGCCAACTTAGGGATTCGAACCCTAGACCCCGAGATTACAAATCACGTGCTCTGGACCAGCTGAGCTAAGTTGGCAAAAGAATATGGGAGTTATCTTACAGAATATTAATAGGCTTGTCAAGAGGACGAATTGAATCTTAAGTTAAATCTTCTCAATTTTCCACTCATCCAATGTACGCATATCTCGGTTAATGCTAGCCCCTATTAAAAAAATGTTTTTCTTGCTTGCCTTATGTTTTTC
>CAUUAF010000081.1:0-7457 GCA_963543085.1 uncultured Treponema sp.
ACGGAAATACTCCACTTACAGAGTCAAATAAAGTAAAAGATGGTTTTGTTAGAGTGCCTGAATGCGAGATTGTTGGAATAGATCCCGGTACTGCAGTAGTTGGCAAAGACGCATATTGGAAAGGTGTTTTTATTCAGGATAGAAAGGTGAAATTTAGTGAATTTGCTATTTCTCAACATGAACTTACATATAAGCTTTGGAAAGAAGTTTATGATTGGGCTATTAAAAATGGTTATTCATTTGCTAATGCTGGGCAGAAGGGATGGTCAGATCCTTATGATGAGAAATCTCATTTAGAAGATGAGCCTGTTGTTCTTATTAGTTGGAGGGATGCTGTTATTTGGTGCAATGCTTACACTGAGATGGAAACAAAAAGCACAGCTGAGTGTGTATATGTGGCAAGCAAGGAAAAGCCAACTGTTTTAAAGAATGCTCAAGATGGAGCTAGCTGTGATGCTCTTTATTTTGACACCACAAAAACAGGTTTTAGGCTTCCTACAGAGGCAGAATGGGAATTGGCTAGTCGATATCAAGGAAATAATAATGTGAATGCACAAAAATATAGTGATGTATACTTAACAAACCTTGATTCTGCAAGTGGTGCTATTGAAAATATTCAAAATCAAGAAGAAACAAGTAAAGTTGCTTGGACATCATTAGACTCAGGGACACAAACTCATAAGGTTGGTCTAAAAGCTCCTAATTATTTGAAAATATATGATATGAGTGGTAATGTGGCAGAGTGGTGTTATGACATATATACCGATATAACTGTAGAGACGGAGTCTACAGGAGGAAAGTCAGGAGATTATCGTGTGTTTCGTGGTGGACAATATGCGGTTGGGGTAGAGGATAGTTGTGTTGGAATACGAAGTACTGATACAACAAGCTATGTGCTTCCAGCGCTTGGTTTTCGTGTTGTGTATACTACAAAGAAGTAAAACTAAATTACTGTTAAATTAATTAGTATTTTTTTAGAAGATTGAAAGTCGTTTGCTTTTATAAAGCAAACGACTTTTTTTGTATATTCAAAAAAATCTGTCAACATTTTAGAGAGAACCAGCATTCCATTAATTTGAATTGACATTATAAGAAACTGTGATACAATCTTAAATATAGGGATTAAGCTATATATCATGTAGATTCCAAGGCAGGGAGGATGTTATGAAAAAAAAGCATATATTATTCATTATTAGTTTGTTTATTATAAACTTAATTTGTTTTTCATGCCTTATTGCCATAGATGATTATTATTTTGTAGAGATATATGATGAAAATGATAAGCCTATACTTGATATTTTAAGAGTTAAAGACCTAAACCTAACAGTAATAGATGATTCAAATTTATATAGTTATAAAATGCTAATTGTCAATCTTGAGAAAAAAAAAGATGGACCATGTTATGTGGTCAAATTTGTAAATGTAGCATCAGGAACATCTGGAAATAAAAAACGTTATATAAAGAAGTATAAAGAAAGATTTATTGAAGCTACAAATTCAATGAAGCTTAGAATAGAAGATGTCAGGGGAGAGTATAAAACAACAGAAAGTGAATTTCTAAGTAGTTATCCAGGAGAAGTTGGGTCTTTCAGAAAAATAAAAATAAAATTAGAAAAAAAATAGTTTTCTAGGGATGTGAGATATGAAGAAAATTTTAGTAGTAATTGCATTTATATGTGTTTTTAGTTTTACATCATGTAGAACATATGAAATGATTTCTTGGTTTAGTGTATATGTATATGATGATAACAATGTTTTGATTAGAGATGAGCGTGAACTAAAAAAAATCAAGCTTACATTTGTAGGAGAAGATAGATATAGCTATAAGCGTTCTATTTCAATTGAGCCTGACACATATAACCAATACTTCTATTGCATTGAGCTTGAAATGTCAGAAGTTAATAGCTTCAAAACTGATAAATATATGAATGACTTTAAGTCCAGTTTAAAAAATCTTGGCATAAAAATAGAAGATAAGAAAGGTCGCTATAAGACAAAAGTGCTTTACCCATTTAAAACTGAAGCAAATGAGACAGTAATAGCTGGAACAATCAGCGTAAAACTAGAGAAAAAGTAATCACTATTTTAGTTTGATTGTTCTTAGAAGATTGAAAGTCGTTTGCTTTTATAAAGCAAACGACTTTTTTTATAGTGCAAAATTGACAGATTCTAAAATTCTTTCAAGTTTGTTTACGTCGACTAGCTCTATAGGTCTATTTGCTGCAAATTCCAACGCCTCTTTAGAAAATGATGAAGATGTTATAACAAAGCCCTTAAATACATTCTGCTTTTTCATTCCTTCGTAAACATTACGTAAATATTCTTCTTGCACAACCTCGCTATCTCTCAAAAATATGAATAGCTGTGGCTTCTTTCTTTCATTCAACCATTTACCTGTTTCTTTTTCAAAGGCAAAGATAGAACAACCATTTTTAGTTTCTCTTGCAGCTTGTATTGTTGAATTAAACTTTTGTTCTGTAACAGCCTTTGCTAGTCTTAAAAAATCTTCCTTTCCCAATGTCATATAGTCTTTCATATGATCATTGGTTTGCACATCTTTATATTCTTGAAGCTTAGCTTTAACATCCCTAAATTTCGGATTAATAGCATCTATCTTTCGCCACTCTTCAATTGCTTTTTCTAAGTCTCTTTTTTTCTCATAGCAATCTGCAAGTAGGTAAGAAGCACTTAATGCTTCATTAGATCTAGGATCTAGCGACGATTTAGAAGCTCTTGAAAATTCAAATATAGCTTTCTCTAGGTTGCTGGTTTCAACGTATGTCATACCTCTTTCTAAAAAACACTTAGCTCTTAATGTTTTTTCACGAGCTGCCTTTTCAAAGGAAGCTAAAGCATGTGCATAATCTTTTTTTGCACGCAAAATGCGTCCATGATTATAAAGCACTTCATTATTTGCAGGGTCTAATTTTAATGCTCTTGATATTGCCTTGTCTGCTTCTGCCACTTGGTTATTTTGATATAACAAATAGCCTAGCCTTGCATAAGCTTGAATATATTTTGAGTCAAACTCAATCGCTTTTTCATAGTTTGCAATAGCAAGGTCACTCTTGTTACGTTCCTCAAAAAGTTTTCCCATTTCATAGTAGTATGAAGGATTCTTTTCATCTAATTTTGTCAATAGGATATACTCTTCCATTGCTTCGTCTGTCATTCCAGATTTGGAGTACAAACTTGCTAATGTTGTTCTAAATTCTATTTCCATAGTTTTGGTAGGGAATAGACCAGATTTACTTATTTTTGTAAATTCTGTCATGGCAAGTTCTGTTTTACCATCTAATAGATAGGCCTTACCCAATAGATAACGTAAACGCGTATCTTTTTCGTTTTTTACTAGGAGTTTCTTTGCAAGTTTGACTGCTTGGGAATACTTTCCTGAAGCTATACTCTTCTCAACAGCTGAGAACTTTTTTGGAGATAGGATAGACTTTACTATAAAGACTAAAAGTAATAAAACGATTATGCTAAATATTACTATATAAATTACTACTTCTGACATGACTAGTATGTTATATGTTTTGAATGTTATTGTCAAATATGGAGGTTTATGTCAAGTTATGAGATGTACTAAGTTTAAGATTGAAAAAATCCTCTTTTTTATTCTCTTTGCATTGTTAAGTATGAATCTATATTCAGTTTCTTCCTTCGAAGAAGGTAAGGCTTTTTTGGCATTAGAAAGACCTGATAAAGCAATTATGTCTTTTAATAGGGCTTTCAATGAAGAAAACTGTCCCAGTGATATATATCTGTACATTGGTGTTGCATACCTTAAATTGGGAATGTATGTGCAGGCTATAGAGAATTTTGCAAAAGGGAAAAACAAAGATGTTGCTAATTTCTATATATATTCATTTAACATGGGAAATGCTTTTTTTGCACAGAATAGATTTTATGATGCTGAAATATCCTATAGTGAAGCACTTTCAACTGGTGTTTCGTATCCTCAAGCCATATTGAATAGAGCAAATGCTAGAATGAAGCTTGAAAGATATGCTTTTGCATTGGAAGATTATAAGGAATATTTGAAGTTGTTGCCAAATGATGAGCAAGCTCCTGAAATTATACGGATGATTGAAGTGTTGGAGCTTGCAAAAAAAGAAGAAGATGCTGAAAAAACTAGGATATTACAAGAAGCTACTCGTTTGGCAGAAGAGTCTATGCGAAAAGCAGAAGAGGAAAGACAAAGAAAACTACTTGAAGAAATAAATGCTTCTCTTTCTTCAGTTAAAGGAGCTGATTCTCTTTCGTCTGGAACTGAAGATACAATCGACTATGAGGAGGAAAACGATCTTGACTAATTTTAAACGATTTATACTTGGCATTATTTGTGGCGTTTTGCTTGCATGTTTTGTTATTGGTAGTCTCTATTTCCTTTTAGGAAATAAAGGTAGGAATAATCAAAGTGTTCTTAATTCTAATCTTATATCGCTTGCTGATGGAGTAGGTGCAAGCACAAAAGATAATGATGTTCTTGACGAAGAAGAATATGATGAATTTGAAGAAAATGATTTGAATAATGAACTTTCTGATGATTTTTCAAATGTAGGCAACAATGAAAGAAATGGGATAGCTGGCAGTGAGGACTCATTGGAAAACAGTTTAAGTACTTCTAATGAAGAGACTCATAATTCTAATGCTGAAAACACTACTAATTCAGGGAATACTGGTGGCGTAAATGAGCATGATGAAAGTGAAGAAATTAGTGGCAGTGATGATGTTATAGCAAGAGAAGATAGGGATGCTTCATGGAAAGAAATAATTGAAAGAGAAGCAGAACAAAGAGATGCAAAGCGAAAAGAACTTGAGAGGCTTGAAGCTGAAAAAAAAGAAGCTGAAGAAAGACGAAAGGAAGAAGATAGAAGGTTATTGGAAGAGAAAATAAAAGAAGAAGCTGCTCAAAAAGAAAAGGCAAGACTTGAAGGGCTTGAAAAGCAGGGGCAGTTAGAAGAAACACAGAAAAAAGAAGCTGAACTTGCAAGAGTAGCAGAAGAAAAAAGAGTTCAAGAAGAAACCTCTAAAAAGGCAGAGGCTGAAGCTAAAAGAGCTGAAGAAGCAAGAAAAAAAGATGAAGAGGAAAAGAGGTTAGCTGAGGAAACTAAAAAGAAAGCTGAAGAAGTAGCAAAGCAGGAAGAAGAGGCGAAAAAAAAGGCTGAAGAAGAAAAAGCTAAAAGAGAAAAAGAAGCTAAAGAGAAGGCAGAGAAAGAAAGAATAGAAAAACAAAGGCTCTTTCAAGAACAACAAAGAAAAGAAGCAGAACTTAAAAAGAAAGCTGAAGAAGAAAGGCGTCAAAAAGAGATAGAACAACAAAGAAAGGCAGAGGAGCAACGGAAAAAGCTAGAAGAAGAAAAGAAGAAGGTTGAAGAAGAACAACGAAAAAAGGATGCTGAAAATAAAAAACTTGCAGAAAAAGCAGAAAAAGAACGACAGATGAAAGAGGTTGATAGGCTAATAAATACAGGAAAAAAGGCACTCAATGAAGGCAATCCAGATACTGCTTTAAATTTATTTGCACAAGCTGATTCTAGCATGCCTAAAGATGAAAAAAACTTTTCTAGCAAAAAGTATGCTGAGATAGCCGATTCTTTGCATGGTAAGGCAACAACTTCTAAAAACACGGAACAAAACAGAAAGCTTGAAAAGGGGGCTGAAGACTATATAGTTAAGTCTATTGCAGATGATGGGAAAGTCGCAAAAAATCACTATCTATATTCGAATATAGCAGAGAACCGAAAAAAAGATGATCTTTCATTAAAAGAGCTGGAAGAAGCCTTAAATTTAGACATTAATAACTATGAATATAACTATGAATTAGGAAAGAAATATTATATAAGAAAAGATTATAAGAAAGCTAAAGAATGTTTTGAAAGAAGTGCAAAATTACGACCCACATCTGACGTAGCTTTTTATAATTTAGGTGTTACTAATAGAAAACTAGGCCTTGAAAAAGATGCAGAAAAAGCATTGAGTTCTGCTGTTAATATTAGACCTACTTATACAAAGGCTTTTATAGAGCTTGCACGTATTGCAAAATTAGAAAAAAATCCAAATGCTTCTATTGAATACTATTCAAAGGCAATTTCTTCTGATGCTTCCAATGTTATAGCCTTAAAGGAGATGGCTCAAGTCTATTCAGAAGTGGGTAAAAGCCAAAGTGCAGAACAATATTTTTCACAAGCAATTTCTAAAGGTGATAATGATGCACTCACTTTTTATAATCTAGCCACTGTCCAATTAGATTTGAAAAAGAATGAACAAGCACTGCAAAATGCAAAACATGCAGTTGAACTCAATAAAGATGATTATAGGTTTCTATATACTTATGGGCTTGCATTAGAGAATAATGGAAAAAAAGCGGAGGCAATTGAAGCATATTCATCTTCGTTTGCAAAGAATAGTAAATTTGCAAAGGCTCGCATTAATGTAGGACGCATTTATCTTGAGGCTGGAAACTTAGAAAAAGCAGAAGAAAACCTTCGCATAGCATATTCTTTGGAGCCAAAAAACTTTGAAGTAAACACTAATTTAGGCAAATTGTATGGAATTAAAGAGGATTATGATAAATCTATTTTTCATTATTCTGAAAGTATTAAAACACAGCCTAAAAATATTACTGCACACAACAATTTAGCTTTAAGCTATACTTCTGCTAATGAAAAGCAAAAAGCAATTGATGTGTATAAAAACATAATTTCAATGGATAAAAACTCTTTTGATAGCTATTACGAGATGGGGCGCCTTTACGTAAGTTTGAAAGATAATGACAATGCTAAAGCTATTTGGATGGAACTTTTACAGAAAAAACCAAACTATCCGAAAAGAGATGAAATATTAAAGGTTATTGCTAGCATGTAATTAAAACTTGAAAAAATGTTAAGCCTTCGGTTCTAAACTGGAGGCTTTTGGAATTTTTAAAGAAGCGAGAAATCAAACGATGATTATTCAAAAAGATTTTTCTATGTTTGCATACAAATATCAAAAAAATGCTACAATAAAGCTGTTTAGAACAGTGAATACTTTTGTAGCCCAGACAATCAAAATAGATATAAATTACATTATTTAGTGTTGTAGTTGTACATTAAGAGATGTAGAACCAGTACATTAGCTAATGTACTACCCCCAAATCGAGCGATTTAGGCATAGCAAATCGAGCGATTTCGATACCCCAAGTCGATCGGTTTGCATATGCGAGACCGTTAAGTTTAGCTCCCCCAAATCCTACATGCTACGATTGCGAATATAATCACAATCTAAATAATTTCTTTTCGTCGCAGAGACGTAAGTTCCTGACATGTTACGGTCGTAGGCGCGACCGCTCTCCAACAAATTTCCTCTCATAGCAAAGCCTTTAGGCTTTGACACGTTGCGGTTGTGTATACAACCGCAATCTAAATAAATTTCTTTTCGTCGCAGGGGCTGAAAGCCCCTGACACGTTGCGGTT
>CAUUAF010000082.1:0-7439 GCA_963543085.1 uncultured Treponema sp.
TAAGTAAGATATATCTTGAAGCAGGCAATACAAAACGTTCGCTCACAACTTCTGCTCTTGCAGCAAGTATTGCACTTACTTCTTTGTCTGAAATGCTAGAAAAATCAGATTTCAGCTATGTTTATTCTGATTTTAAGGATGTTCTTACACGTGCAGGAAAAAATGCTGGTATTAGGCAGTGGGCAGAAGATAAAAACCTCTGGGATGTATTCATCAATTTTGCAGACGCTATGGAAGCAAATGGTTATAGTGCTCAAGCTATAGACATGTATCATAAAATTGCAGAGAGCATTCCTTCTGTTGACTATGCACAAAGGGCTATGTATAAGGCTTCTAGTATAGTGCCTACCGTTTCTGTAGGTCAGGATGTATCGTCTTTAGTTGAAGCTTTGGAGGAAGCTTTTAATCAGTAAATTGTTTTGAAGCATTGATAAAAATGTACAAAAACATATATAACTAGTTCGACATGTTTTAAAAGAGGTGGGTTAAATGAGTGTAGAACTTTTAGCTCCAGCAGGGAGCGTTGAGGCGTTGGATGCTGCTATTTCTGAAGGTGCAGATGCTGTATACTTTGGTTTAAAAAGCTTTAATGCACGACTTAGAGGTGCAAACTTTGCATGGAATCAGGCACAGGCTACAATTGAAGCATTGCATAAACGAGGAAAAAAAGCATACATCACAGTAAATACTGTAGTCCAAGAAAATGAGTGCGAGAAGTTATATCGCTTCCTTGCATTTCTTTCAAAAATATCTCCTGATGCTTTAATAGTGCAAGACTTAGGGGTTATGAAAATGTTAAACATGTATTTTCCTTCCATAAAAATACATGCTTCAACACAAATGAATATTGCTTCTAGTAAAGGAGCAAATATTGTAAGTCGCTCTGGTGTTTCTAGGGTTGTTTTAGCGAGAGAGTTATCACTAAAAGAAATTGAAGAAATACATTTTAACACTAATTGTGAACTTGAAGTGTTTGTTCACGGGGCGTTGTGTGTTTCAGAATCTGGTCTTTGTATGTTTTCTTCATATCTTGGAGGAAAATCTGCAAACAGAGGCATGTGTACTCAAGCTTGTAGACGATATTATGAAGCAGATTGTCAAGGTGGAAAAAGAGGGGGCTATTTCTTTTCTCCATATGACTTGCAATTGATTGATGTTGTTCCCAACCTCATAAAAGCAGGAGTTTCATCCTTTAAAATTGAAGGTAGAATGAAGAGTGCTGAATATGTGGCTCAAGTGGTGAAAGCTTATAGATATGTGATTGATCATGCAGAAGATGAAAATATAGAAGAAGTTGTGGAAGAAGGAAAGAATATCCTACTTCATGATTTTTCTCGTGAAAAGACTCATTATCATATTTTTTCTCCTAGCCTTGAAAAAGTTTTGCAACCTGATCAAGCAGGTGGAACGGGGATTTTTTTAGGTAAGATACTAGAAGCTTCAGTGGATATGAGTTCAGAAGTTTCTACTTCTTTTATAAATGTTTCTTCTAAATATAATCTGAATGTTGGGGATAGCATTAGAATACATGAAAAAAATGATAAAAAGAGAGAAAGTTTTAAAATTATAGAAGTAAAAAATAGGGGTAAAAAACAATTTGTTAAAATTGCAGGCGTAGCCAAAATAGGGGATTTTGTGTATTTAATTCAAGAAAAAAATACAAAACGCTATCCTCATCTATTACCAAACAATTTAGATATGTATAGACTCAAGCCTCGTGATGAAAAATTGCCAGCATTAGTTTTAGAATCAGAAACATATTCAAAAGAAAAGAATAAGCAAAGCACAAATAAAAAACTTAGAAAAGATTTTTTTCCAAAAGGCTTGTATGTTCAAGTTTCATCTTTTAACAACATCAATGTTTTAATTTCTGGTAATTTGCGTCCAGTTAAGTTGATAGTTAACCTGAATGAAGAAACGAAAAAGACTATTGAAAACTATGAAATGCAAAAGGGAATAAGTCCTTTTTCTAAAAAAGATACTATAATTTCGCTAGATCCTTTTTTAAGAGAAGAATCATTAAAAGAAACTGAAGATACCTTGATGTTTTTAGTTGAAAGTGGATATTTTTCTTTTGTTTTGAATAACTTAGCACATGTTAAAATATTAAAAGAAATAGCAGAAAAGCTTAAAAATATTTATCTAAATTTAATTGCGGGTCCTTATCTTTATACATTTAACCGGTATGCAATAAAATATTTAGAAGAAATGGGAATAACAAAGATTATTTCTCCTATAGAAAACTCATATAGCAATGTTGAAGAGTGCTATAAAAACAATGGTACACGTCATAATGTTTTGTTGACTGTTTTTGCTTATCCTGCTCTTTTTAGAATTAGCTCGCCACTACCACGTTCTTACGATTTCTTTTACATAGAAGATAAGGAAAAAATGACATTCAAAGCTTTTTCAACTCCCTCACAATCATTTGTGTTGCCTGAAAAACCTTTTTCCATTACACATAGAGTAGCTCATCTTAGAAAGAATGGATTTGAACACTTTTTGTTAGATTTTTCTCATACTGCAATTACTTCGAAAGAATACAAGTTCATTCTTAATGCTTTTAGTAAGGAAGAGTACATAGAAGATACTTCATATTTCAACTGGAAAGAAGGCTTCTATCAAGAACAACCCAAGAAATAGGAAAAAAGCCCAAAATAAAACACTCCCATCTTTAATAAAAAGGTGGGAGTTTAAGTTAGTTTGTTATAAAAATATCAAAACTATTATCAAGGTTTTTTCTTAGCTATAGCTAGAATATTCTAATTAACTCCTTAATTTATTCACTTATACCTTAAACTTTTTTACTTCTACAACAAGATTGTTGATACTATTGTTATTCTTTTCTGTTAGGTTAGTAACATTTTGAACTGCATTATTAATTTTTAATGCTCCAGAATCAACTTCGTCCATGCAAGCTTCAATTGTATTGGTCATTTCATCCAAATGTTCCATCTCTCGTGCTACTAAATTACCACCTTTCAGCATTTCACTAGAACTTTCTCCAACTTCCTGGGTAACATTATTAATTTCTTTTATTGCACGTAGCACCTCATTGCTACCATTTGATTGTTCGTGCATTGCTTCTGTTAGGTTATTGCTCATTTGTCTCACCTGTTCTGCCAATTCAAAAATAGCATTAAATTTTGACTCAACTATCTTGGTAGACTCAGAAAGCGAAGTAATTCCTACAGAAAGCTCTTTTAGCGTCATTGTTATATTCTTTCCTTGCGAACTTGATTCTTCTGCTAATTTTCTTATTTCATCTGCAACAACTGCAAAGCCTTTTCCAGCTTCTCCTGCATGGGCTGCCTCTATTGCAGCATTCATTGCAAGTAAGTTCGTTTGGCTTGCTATATGTTGAATCACATTAGAAGCTTCCATTAAAGAACCTGACTCCTCTATTATCTTGTTTGTTACATTATTAGATTTTTGTAATGTTTCTTTTCCATCTTGTGTTGCTATAGAAAGATCATTAACAGCAACGTCAGTTTTTTCAAGAGTTCCTGTAATGCTTGCAATATTTGCAACCATTTCTTCTATTGATGATGATGACATAGAAACGCTGGCTGCCTGATTTTCAATTTGCTCATTTAGTGTGTTTATAGAATGAATAATTTCTTCCATTGTGGAGGCAGTTTTTTTAATGCTTAATGCTTGCATCTTAGTGTGATCTTTTGCATTGCTTATAATTTTGTTGATGTCATTAGTAGCGTCAGAAGTGTCTACCATAGAATTAGAAAGTTCTATGCCAACATTTTCCATAAGCAGTGCTTCATTTTTTACAGTTTGAAAAGAAGAATTAAGAGATTCAGCCATAGTGTTTAAGTAAAGGCCAATTTTTCCTAATTCATCATTTTTTTCTTCCATTCTAACAGTAAAATCACCTTGTGCAATTTGCTTGAATGTTGTTTGCATCCCAGTTATTCTTTTTACAATTCGTGAAGAAAATAAAATAATTATAATAATAGAAAGCAAAATCACTAAACATGTAAGAAAAATAGCCCATCTAGCCATTACTATTATAGAAGGAATAAAATCATCAGTAGGTGCCAAAAATCCAATTTTATATGGCATTTTTCCAATCTTTCTTTCAGAATAAACCATTTGATTCACACCTTTTAACCAAGTTTTAATACTAGGAAAGCCTTTAATATTTGTAGTATTAGCAGGAACGTGCACACTAAGTTTTTCGTTGAAATTATCATTACTAGAAGAAACTACTATATTATTATCTTCATCCAATAAAAAAATCATAGAATTTTTTGAAGGTATGGCTTTTTTCATGTTTTCAATTGTATTACTCAAATTAAGACCTACCCCAGTAATACCTAAAACCTTACTACCATCTAGCGCTTTTGCATTAATCCAAAGCCCTGTAATTCCTGTTTCTTTTGAAGGGTTGATATTAAATGTTACGTTATCAGAAAGTTTTAGAGAATTAAAAAACCAAGCATCTCTAGAATCAGATTCACTTAACACTGAAAATGCAACTTCCTTGTTTGCGTTTGTCATATAATGATTTTTAGTACTAGAGCTAGAGACCCAAGCTGCAATAACGGAACTTTCTGAAGCAAACTCTTTAAGACGCCTCATAACAGCTTCTTTTTCTTCACCTTCAGGTTCCCCATCTTTAAGCCAAGAAAGCATCAATTGATTAGTGCTCCATGCTTCTGCACGTGAATAACCAAGAAATAGATCAGATTGCAAGTCTATAGAAATATTTGAAAGTATTCCTGGAATTTCTTTATAAAATTGTTCTTCCATGCTATCTCTCATCAAAACCATAGAAACAGTAAGACTAACAGCAGCTGCAATACCAGCAATTAATGTTGTAAATGAGATTAACTTTGCACGTAATGACATAAAATACTCCTTAACATATCTAATTTTTTTACTCACACTATCAGTATAATACATGAAGAAAAAAATATCAGTATTTATTTTTTGATTTTATAGACTTAATTTAGTGTTTTTTATATTCCTGTGTGGATTTATAAATAATTCTTTTTTTATATAATCTTGTTTTGTTTATTTTTTTATGATAGCATGACAGGCATACCGTTCCTATTATACACCAAAGCTGTTTTTAAGGAGAATATGATGATTGAAGTTAATGCGATGGGTTTAGAATGCCCACAACCTGTGATTAAAGCCAAGCAGGCAATGAATGAAAACACAAAAAGAGAGGATATATTAGTTCGTGTTGATAATGAAGTTGCAGTGCAAAACTTAACAAAGTTAGGAAAACAGGCAGGGGCTAAAGTTGAATCAAAAGAGATTTCAAAAAAAGAATATACTGTTTTATTTAGTTTTGCAGAAGCAACTGGTTGTCAATTAATTGATGATATTTCAAGTGTAAAATTAAATGACTATGTTGTAGCCTTAAGTGGTGATAAGATGGGGCAAGGTGATGATGAATTAGGAGCTAAACTTGTAGAGAGTTTTGTGTATGCTTTAACAGAGCAAGATATCAAACCTAAGATGGTTGTGTGTTATAATTCGGGGGTATTTTTAACCTCTAAAAATGAAAAAACAATTTCAGATTTAAAAAAGCTAGAAGAAGCTGGGTGTGAAGTCATTTCTTGTGGTCTTTGCTTAGACTACTACAAATTAAAAGAATTCTTAAAAGTGGGAACAGTCGGCAATATGTATCGCATTGTAGAAATATTAAGAACACATCATGTTGTGCGTCCGTAAATCCTATGTGTAATAAAAATGACGATTATTTCATCATTTCTTTTCCCTCAACCCATCATGCTATGGCGGGGGAAAAGATGGCAGAAAATGTTTGCAAAAACAAAGAAGCAAGATTAATTCCTATTCCACCTGAGGTGTCCGCAGGCTGTGGACTTGCATTAAAACTTAGTTCTAATGTTTTGTCTGATGTGTTAGATGCATTAAAGCAAGAAGGTGTCCAGATTGAAGGAGTTTTTCTCGTGCAAATTATCAATGAGAAAAAGATTTATACACAACAAAATATAAACTAAAGAGCGTTAGAATATGAAAGAATTAATTTACTTAGACAATGCAGCAACAACATTAAAAAAACCACCAGCAGTGGCTAAGGCAGTAGCTAAGGCTATTTCATCAGGAGAGATTGGAAATGCAGGGCGTTCTGCTTATAGTGCAGCTTACATAGCTTTGCAAGAACTATACAACACTAGGGAAGTTATTGCAAAACTATTTAATATTAAAAACCCTCTAAATGTTGCTTTGTGTCAAAATGGAAGTGCTGCTCTTAATATAGCATTGAGAAGTCTTTTTTATAATCCTGAAAACACTCACATTATAACTAGTGTTTTTGAGCACAACTCTGTGTTGCGTCCATTATATCAGTTTAGGGAAGCTGGTGGTTCCATCTCTATTTGCACACCAGATCCAACGACTGGGCAATTCCACATTGAAAGTCTTATTCAAAAAAACACTAAAGCCGTTGTAATCAACCATGCTTCAAATGTTATTGGAGTGGTTCAAGACTTAAAAGCAATACATGAGGTTTGTCAAAGGTATGACTTAGTGATGATTGTGGATATGTGCCAAACAGCAGGACTTATTCCTATTGATGCTTCGCAATTTCCTAATTCTATATTTTGTTTTACAGGGCATAAAGGACTTTATGGACCTCAAGGAACGGGGGCAATTGTAGTAGTTGGCAACTTTATTTTTAAGCCTGTTTTTTCGGGAGGTTCTGGGCATGATTCTTTTAACACTCAGCATCCATGCTTAATGCCTGATGTCTTCGAAGTGGGAACGATGAATGTGCCATCATTCATAGGTTTAAATCGTGGTGTTGAGTATGTGGTCAATAAAGGAATTGAAAATATAAGTCAGAAGATATCTAGCCTTCGTTCCTATTTTATTAAGGAATTAAATAAGATTGAGGGTATCATCACTTATGGAACAAACTATAATAGCCTTTATACTGGTGTAGTTTCCTTAAATATTGGCAAACGTCCCTCAGGAGAAATAAGTTTGGCATTGTATGAAAAATATGGAATTGCTACTCGCTCAGGGGCTCACTGTGCACCACTCTTACATGAATATTTTCATACAAAAGAACAAGGTATGGTTCGCTTTAGTTTTTCTTCTTTCAACACAAAAAAAGATGTTAAGCTTGCTATTGAAGCATTAAAAGAGCTCTCAATCGAACATTAAATTATATTATGTAGTACGTTAGCTAGTGTTATAGTTGTACATTAGCTAATGTACTCACCCCAAACCGCTCGATTTAGGCATTGCAAATCGAGCGATTTCGACATCGCAAGTCGATCGATTTCAACCCCCTAAGTCACTCGATTTGCATATGCAGGATCGTTAAGTTTTGCCTTCAAATATATTATGGTTAGGCAGAATTGTATCAAAGTATCCCACTATCAAAAAATAAAAACAAATGCAGAGTTAAAAAGGTGTATTGATTTTATTATGCAACTATGCTA
>CAUUAF010000083.1:0-7410 GCA_963543085.1 uncultured Treponema sp.
ATTCCAATAATCTAATATTCCTAATTTATACTCATAGATTGAAAAAATACACTTTCTGTCCTATTATTGACGATAATAAGCTTAGTAGAGGTAAAAATGAGAATCAAAACAAAAATTAACACGTTCTTTACAGTTAGTTTTGTGCTAATAATAGCTATAGTTTTAGCACTAACTTCTTTTAGTGCTGTCACATACTTTAAGGAAAATCTATACAAAAGTATGCCTTACATAGCTAAAGCCAGCTGTTCTTCTTTACAAAACAAGTTAAATTTGGGATTTGAGTTAAGTAAAGATCTTGTCTTTCAAGACTATCTTATCAATTACATAACAAGCCAAGAAAAAGATGAACATGCAGGAGAGTTGATGTTTCGTGCAATGAGAAATTTAAGCTCTAGCAGAGGTTTTTCATCATGCTTTGTAGCTTCTAGTCTCACAAACAAATATAATGCCATAAGTAATGGCGAGCTTAAAACAAAAACACTTTCAAGTGAGCTAGCACAAGATTCATGGTTTTTTAGTGTAATGAAAAGCAACAAAGACATAGACTACAATGTTCAGTATGATGCCCTGTTAGACGAATTTAACCTCTTTTTCAATACTAAGATAAAAGACTTTAATGGCAGGGATATAGGACTTGCAGGAGTTTCTATAAACCTTGATAGTATTGTTGCAACAATTGTAGAAAGTATTCCTAGCCCTAATTCACTTATTTTATTGTTAGACGAAAACAATCAAGTTGCCATGGCTTCAGACAAAGAAATGATAAAGCAAAACATAAGTGCTACTTTGCAAAAACTAAAACCATTAGAAAGACATCAAGACATAAAAATCTATAAAGATGAAAAACTAGGGGATGTTGCAGTTAAGGAATTTCCATTAGAAAATGTTTCTTACAGACTCATGCTTTTTGCACCTGTGAAAGAGAATATTCCCACCTTTGCTTCCATATTAGGTTATTCTATTTTAGGAAGTGTGATTTTGTTGATGTTGGTTATAATCCTAAGTACTCTTATGATGCACTTTATTTTTAGAAGATTTGCAGAAATGAATTTTGTATTTCAGGAAATTGCAAATGGAAACTTCACAGTAAAAGCTAAAAGTACTAAAGATGAAGTAGGAATAATTGGTCAATATTTAAATAACATGGTTGAAAAACTTAGATTTAGTTTTCAAAATATTTTACAAAGCACTAAAGTTATGGAAGAAACAGGAACAACATTGTCAGAAAACTCAAACCAAACAGTTGAAGTTCTCAAAGAAATTGTAGGCAGTGCAGACAATGTAAAAAAGAAATTAGAAACACACAACGACAATGTTATGCATACAGTTTCTACTGTTTCTGAAATGATTTCAGGACTTGAAAGTGTTTCTACTTCTACAAACTTGCAAACTGAACGTATTCAACTCACTCAAGATGCAATAGAAATGATGGTTAAAGGAATGAAAGAGGTTACAGAAACTGCAGAAAAGAACATTGAAGCCATTAAAGGTTTTGATGAAGATATG
The DNA here is from genome assembly GCA_963543085.1 of uncultured Treponema sp. Classification (GTDB taxonomy): domain Bacteria; phylum Spirochaetota; class Spirochaetia; order Treponematales; family Treponemataceae; genus Treponema_B. The sequence goes on from CAUUAF010000083.1 coordinate 1,507, forward strand.
AGTAATGGCAAAGAGTTGGTTGAAAAAACTGTTGAAATTGCAAACATAATGCAGGAAAGATCCGAAGGCCTTTTAGACGCCATCACGGTGATTCAAAGTACATCAAATCAAACAAACCTTCTCGCAATGAATGCTGCAATTGAAGCAGCACATGCAGGAGAGGCTGGAAAGGGCTTTGCAGTTGTGGCTGACGAGATAAGAAAACTTGCAGAAGCTTCTGCAGAGCAAGGAAGCAATATAGTTAAGGTCTTGCAAAATCTAAAAGAAAAGATTGAATACTTAAATAGTATAGGTCCTCAAATGGAAAATAGCTTTGAAACGATTCGCAAAATGATAAACTTTGTTTCTTCTCAAGAAGAACGTGTAATCGAAACAATGAAAGCTCAATATGAAAGAAGTGAAGAATGCCTTAAAGCCATGAATGATGTAAGCAGGGCAAGGGTTGAGATGAATTCAGGTTCTGAAGAAATGCTTAACGAAGGCTATATAGTCCAAAAAGAGCTTAAAGTGCTATCAGAATTAGCAAATACTGTTACATACACTGTGGAACAAATGATTGAAAACATTATTGCCATAAATGATAAAGGTATGAAAGAAGTTGATTTTATAGCACAGAGTAATAAAGAAAATATTCATAAAGTGACTAAAGAATTAGACCAATTCAAAGTTTAATATAAACATATTAAATCCACTTGATTAACATTGCGGTTGCCATGCAACCGCTTGTCCAACAAGCTTTACTTTTATTTTTAATATAAAGGCAATCCTCATAATGGAATTTATATATTTACAAATATGCAAAAAATCAATAAACTAACTCTTAATAACTAACTAAAAGGAGCTTTTATAATGTTTAGGTTGGAAAATGAAAAAAGAAAAAAAGGTGAAATAATAACAATAATTATTGTTGTGTTTTTCTTATACCAACTTATCACAAGCTATTTTTTATGTTCCTTTGTTATAAGACAAGAATCTATGCTTCCAGAATTTACATATGGTTCTAGGATTTTTAGCACGCCAATATATCGATTATCTTCATTAAAAAGAGGTTCTCTAGTCTTTGTAGAAAACATGGAACAAAAGGACAATATTTTTCAAAATTTAATTAAGAAAGTAGTTAGTTTTTTTACATTTCAGCTATATACTCCTTTTAATAAGCAAAATAATATTTCAACAAAATATCTTTTAAGACGAGTCGTAGGTCTACCAGGTGACACAGTTTATATGAAGGATTTCATTCTATATGTGAAAAAAAATGGAGAACAACATTTTCTTACAGAGTTTGAGGTTTCAGACTATGATTATAACATAAACACTGAAGGACTTACTGAAGATTGGAAAGGGAATCTTCCATTTTCAGGAACACTGGAAGAAGTTACCTTAAACGAAGGTGAGTATTTTCTCCTTTCTGATAATCGCCTACATTCATTTGATTCAAGGCTCATGGGCAAAGTTGAAGCAAAAACAAAAATTAAACAAAGAGTCATATTTAAATATTGGCCAATCAATAAAATAAGATTTTTCTAACAAACCAATTTCAATGACTCACACTCCTAGTCTATACATTCACATACCTTTTTGCGCAAAGAGGTGTGCATATTGTGATTTTTTTTCCACAGTGCAAAATGGTTCAACTCTTTTTAAGCCATATATTGACCGCCTATTAGAAGATATTCAATTCTTTAGGGAGCTATATTCTATAGATTATTTTAACACCATCTATATTGGAGGAGGCACTCCTTCTCTTCTTTTGCCTGAAGATATTTTTCACCTTGCCTCTTCTATCAGCATAAAAACAAAAGAATTCACCATAGAAGGGAATCCAGAAGACATAACAAAAGAACATCTTATTGCTTTTTCTAAAGCAGGAATTAATAGGCTATCTTTAGGAATTCAATCGTTTTCTGATAGTGTTCTCAAAAACGAAAATAGAAGAGGTAGCAAGAAGCAAACACTAGAAGCTTTAGAAGAAGTTGCTATATATTGGAAAGGCACATTATCTTTAGATTTTATTGCAGGTTTAAAAGGGCAAACCATACCTAACTTTTTAGAAGACTTAAAGCTTGCAACACAAATAAAGCCAGATCACATTTCAGTGTACGAACTCATTCCCCATGCAACACAAGATGAAAAAACTCAAAATTACAATGCTAAAATGTGGGAACTAGGAAAATGCTATCTTGAAAGTGAAAATTATATTAGATATGAAATTTCAAATTTCTCATACAAGGGGCAACATGAATGTTTGCATAACAAAGTCTACTGGAAACTAGATGATTATATTGGAGTAGGTGCTGGTGCTACGGGAAACATTGTAAATGAAAAAAAAGAAGCCACAAGGTTTACAGGAATTACTGATTTAAACTCGTATATAAAACTAAAAGACAGAAAACAAGCATATGAGTGGGAAAGAGTGAGTAAATTGGATATGATGAAAGACACAATTATGATGGCATTTCGTTTAGTTGAAGGTTTGGATATAGATAGGTTTAATAAATGTTTTGCTATTGATATCTGCTTTATTATTCCAAAAACAATTAAAAATTGGAAAGAAAAAAAACTATTAAAAATTGATAAAAACTCTGTAACATTAGAAGAAAATGGGCTATTATTATTGAACAGCTTTTTATGCGAAGCTTTTGTAGAGCTAGAAACCAATTTCTATAAGTTTCATCTTTAAAGTTTTGCTAAAACTTTGACGATCTAGGGTGGCTATATGTTGCCATTTTTTTATTAAAAATAGATCATTTGTTAGCAATGTACATTGCCTGTCCGTTTGGAAAAAATCTTGTTACATTTTTAGGAGAAATATTTTGAATAGAATTATATTAGTTATTTTCCTTTTTTTGTGTTTTGGTTGTGCTAGCTTAAAGCCTAGTGTTATGCAAGAAGAAAAAAAGATTGCAAATGAAGAAAACAAAACTAGGCCTATTGAGAAGGTCAAAGAAATACCTCCAATAACTCTTAAAAGCATTTTAGAAAAGACAAATGACTTTTCTTATACAGACGCAAAATTAAAATACTGCGCATTCATTAATGAAAATGCTAAACTTTTCGAAAAAATGACACTACACCAATCTTCAGCTCCAGCCCCTACAACTGCAAATAGGGACTTTAATGCTCCTTTTATTGCACAAATAAATATGGAAGATATGTCTTCTATAAAAGACCTTGATTTCATTGTTGCATACCCAATATCCAAAAATGGAAGTCAATCTATTTCTTATGAAAAATTAAAAGCTAATGAAGAAGGCTATGTTTCGTTTATTTCCCAAAAATCAGCCTTTGCTATTGATGGTTCATTAAATATCTGCTTAAACTTATTCAAAACAGATAATTTAGAAGAAGACTTCAACCTTATCAATAAAAATATCAATGAAGAATTAAGAAATAGAATAACTGTGAGTTTTGATTACAAAGTAGCAACAACAAATAAACGTTTTTCTTCTGCAATTGCAGTCCTTGATTATGAGCAAAATGGACACCCTATTTTGAATGAAAACACTACGTCAAAATATCTTTTAATGCAATTGATGAAAAATGGCTTTTCACGAACAGGTCTTGCTTCTTTTGCAGAATTAGCAAATACTAATGAAAACCAATTAATTGAAAATGCAAAAAAGACTTTTAATGGCTCTGTTGAGCTTTATATGTATGGAAAAACTCATATAACAAAGATTGAACGTCTTGAAGATGGCAAATGGATGGCTGAGATTAAAGGGACTCTCAATATTTGGAACTTGAGGCAAAACAAAAAAATAACATCTTTTGATTTGGCATACTCAACTATTGGCAACACACAAAGAGATGCCATCTCAAAGGCTAGACGTGCCTTTGGCGAAGAAGTCTTGTTTCAAAAAATATTATATAATCTATAAAAGGTCTCTCTTTGAATTATATAAGTTATTATCAATCGCCTCTTGGTCTTCTTTTATTAACATCTAGTGATGAGGGGCTTACTGGAATTCATTTTGAAGATGGTAAGTATCTCCCAAAGGAGATAGCTACATATAAAGAAAGTGCTAATGGCTTTTTTGATGAAACAAAGAAATGGCTAGATGTTTATTTTTCTAAAGAATGCCCAAACTTCACTCCCCTATTACATTTTACAGGCACTCCATTTAGGCAACAGGTTTGTAGACTTCTATGTGACATTCCATATGGAAAAACTACATGCTATGGAAAGATAGCAAAAGGAATTTCATACGAAAAACATAAAAGACTAGCGCAGGCAGTGGGACAAGCTGTAGGTCATAACCCAATTTCTATTATTATTCCATGCCACCGTGTATTAGGTTCTGATGGAAGCCTCACAGGCTATGCTGGTGGACTAAATCGAAAAAAATATTTGCTAGAATTAGAAAAATCCAACAATCATAATGATTTTGCTCTTCTAAATGATTAAAAATTATAAATAACTTCCAGAAAATAACTTGAAAAACTAAAAGAGATATACAGAGCCTGTTCCAATATTTTTAGTGGTTTCCATATTATATTAAATAATTACTTTTTTATTTAATGACATAATTCCATTTATTTAGTATACTATGAACACTCGAAAAGAGGTTCAAAGCTCTTTTCAAGGAGGAAATTGTATGAGTGATTTTAAAGCTATGCAAGAATGGCTTTACACAGATGTTGTGAAAGAACATTTTATGCATCCTCATAATATGCTTCAAGAAGCTGAAGAATCTTGGGTCTGTGATGGACGTGGTCTTATAGGAAATATAAAGTGTGGGGATCAAATGTTGATTCTCATTAGAGTTAAAGATGGCAAAATTGAAGACTGTAGATGGAAGACTTATGGTTGTGCTAGTGCAATTGCTTCTACTTCTATTCTTTCTGACGCAATTAAGGGAATGAAACTAGAAGAAGCATATAGACTAAAACCACAAGACATTGTTTCGAGGCTTGGAGGACTTCCGTCACATAAAATTCATTGTTCTGTTTTAGGAGACAAAGCATTAAGAGCAGCTATTGATGACTATCTGCAAAAAAATTCATTACCATCACTATCAGGAAGTGAAGAAGTTGAATATATATGCACTTGTCTAAATGTGAGCGATAAGGATATAGAAGAAGCATTTAAAGCAGGAGACCGCACTTGGGATGATTTGCAAGCACGCACAAAGATAGGCACTGCATGTGGTTCTTGCAAAACTCGTGCATTGGAACTTCTTCACCAACTAGAACATTTATATGGTGAAGACTAAAAGCACGTTAAAGCCTTAGTTTTTTGGGAAGATGGTTTGTTTTTGCAAAATGCAAAAACAAACCATTTTTATTCACTTCTTTTTAATCAGCATATCTTGCCAATCTAAAACCACAAAACTTCATAGCAAAATCTGGCTTATACTTAAAATTAAGATTTCCAATGACACTTCTCCCACCATCAACTATATATGGATTACTTCGTGCAGATTTAAACGTTTTATTAAATTCTGCTGTTACAGTCAATCCTAATGGATCTTCTTCCAATTCACCAGTGACCTCTATATTTTTATTATGCCAGTCAAAACACAATTCAGCCACATTGCCTGACATATCATAAAGTCCTAAACTATTTGCCCTCAATAGACCAACTGGATGAGTCTTGTCTTCAGAATTGTCCTTAAACCAAGCCACAGCCTTTAATTCTAAAGGATTATCTTGATAATTTGCCTTTGCTCCACTTGCACTATCCAAGTTAGTAAGCCAAATGCCTGTTCCATACTCTGCAGCATTAACTTTGTGGTCAGCACTGCTTCCATCACCTTGATATCGAGCTGCTAATTCCCATTCAGCCTCTGTAGGTAGTCTAAAGCCTTTCTTTGTTTTGTCAAAATATACTTGATTGCAGTGATCAGCATCTGAAGCATCTTTTAGTATAACATTATGGTCTTCATGACTTCTATAAACACAAAA
>CAUUAF010000084.1:0-7406 GCA_963543085.1 uncultured Treponema sp.
GACTTGCATACGCAAGATTGTTAAACTTTCCATCTATAAATCGAACATGATGTGGTCGTGAATACGGACTCTTTCCAACAAATTTCCTTATCTTTCAATAAACATGAAGATTGTCTTGAAGAACTTCTCTATTCTTTATAATGTTGAATCCCTCTAATACTTGACCATAGCTATAATATACCATAAACTATATTTGTATATGCAGTGTTTTCTCGTTTTGGCTTTTTATGTCTTAGCACTTTTAGTTGATGGAATGAGGGCGTTTTATTTTTCGTTCTTAATGTTTAATTCTGGAGTGCTATCTTTTTATCTATATATTGTGTCGTCTTTTTTTTCTATTTCTCCAATATTATGGTTTACTTTGATTATAGGAGAGAAAAGATATGCCAGAAATTTGAAAGCTATATCAATAGTTAAGTTTCTCTCAATATTATCTAGCTTTTTATTTTTTCTTGATTTGTTAAGGAAAACTGATGTATCTCCCTTAAGTCAAAGTATGGGTATGTATATATTTTTTTTCTTATGTATAGACTTTGTGATGTTGTTTTTTTCAATATTTAGGGAGGTTAGTCTGTGCAAATAATACCAGTTGCAGGCGGTAAGGGGGGAGTTGGAAAAAGCTTGATGGCAGCTAATTTAGCTATTGCTCTAGCACAAGCAGAAAAAAAAACCTACCTTATTGATATGGATCTTGGGGCATCCAATCTTCATTTAATTTTAGGTGAATATGGAGCAAAAAAGGGGATTGGTACATTTCTTGCAAAAGCTTCTACTTTTGAAGAGATTATCATCAAAACACAATATAAGAATTTGTTTTTTATTCCTGGGGATTCTGAAATTCCAGGATATGCTGCTTTGCGAGCAAAATATAGAAATGCTTTAGCAAAAGAGTTTATTAAATTAGATGCAGACTATATTATAATAGACTTAGGGGCGGGAACTCATGTTGGTGTGTTAGATTTCTTTTTGCTTTCAGCTCGTGGAATAGTGGTTACAACACCTTCAGTTACTGCAACACTCGATGCCTATATTTTCTTAAAAAATGTTATTTTTAGAATGATGAGTGGTGCTTTTCCATCTGGTTCTAAAGGAGCAGTTTTTTTAGAGAATTTGAGAAAAGACACTTCTTCTATGCAAATGATGTATATTCCTAAAATAACAGAACAACTAAAAAACATAGATAAAGATAATGCGAATGTTTTTATAAGACGATTGGAGAAGTTTAAGCCACGTCTTATAATGAATATGATTGACGATCCAAAAGATGCTGATAAGGCTCTTAAAATAAGAAGATCATGTAGACAGTATTTAGATATTGATTTGGAACATTTGGGTGTTGTTTATAGAGATTCTATACAAGATGTTGCTCTTTCTTCAAAACTACCTGTTTTAATTTATAAACCTCAGTCTATGGTTTCTCAGGCTATATATCGTATTTCTGAAAAAATTATTGCATCAACTCTACCCACTGATTTTGATTCTGATGATTTTGCTTCTTTTGCAGATGAAACTTTTGAAAATGCAGAGGCAGAAGCTCAATTTGACTACAAAAATAGAATGGATTATATAACAGAGTTGGTGGGTGGCGAATCATTGACTGCAGGTGATTTAGCTGAAATGGTTAAAACTCAACAATTTGAAATTTCTATATTAAAAAAAGAAAATATGTTATTAAAGCACAAAATTAAAAAAGCTATTGAGAGTGGTTTTAAGGTATAAGGTGAAGGAGTTCAAAATGGCTGATGTTTGGTCTATAGAACATAATAATGATATTAACAAGTGGTATTTAACTTTTTCTTCTAGCATACAGGAGGCAAAGCCTAATATTGAAGATGTTTATCTTGAGATTAAGAGAAAAGGAATAGATATTAGAACTGTTATTTCAAAACAAAAAATTCAAGATTATCTCGATGATGAAGCAAAGAAACCAACTGTGCCTTCTCCTTTATTATTGCAACTTGATCCATCTTTTGATGTGAGGGTTATAGTTTCAAATGATAAACTTTCTGCAAAGTTATATGTGAGAAAGGCTTATGATATATCTCAAGCTTTGCCAATGAATATAATTTTACGTTCCTTGCAGAATTCAAAAGTAAAAGATTTGAACATGGCAGATATCAACTCAGTCCTGTCTCAATTTGATTCATCTAGCAATATGGAATTGGAAATGGTAATTAAAACTGGAGTTGCTCCCAAAAGAGGGAATGATAGAACTTTGATTCCACACTTCACTCCATTACAAGAACATGAGATTACTCGTGTTTTAGAAAGATTGCGTGACCCTAAATATAGAAAGGAAGGAGAACCATCACAAGATGAGGATTTAGAGTTTCCACTTTCTCAAGCTGAACAATTTGCATATATTGAAGTGGATACTGTAATTTATGATATTTCACAATCAGAAGCTGGAGAAGCTGGTATTGATGTTTATGGAAACAAAGTTGAAGGATTGCCCGGGAACATGCCCTTTGTGGTGGATTTACGAAATATTGTTCAGTTAGGAGATGAATTTAGAGCAAATACTACTGGTATTTTAATTACAAAACAAGATGGCTCAAACTTAAAAATGCGAATTATTCCTTATAAGAATGCAAGAGTTAAGGCTGTTGTTAGTAAGGATAAAATGTCTGCTGTTTTGATTCTTGAAAATGGTGCAGGTGCTGGAGAGGTTTTGTCGGTTAATTTGATTAAAACAGCTCTAAACGATGCAGGGCTTCTTGAAGTTACTCCTAATGATAAGATTGAAGATGCAATAAAACATGCAAAACGCTATGAAGAGACTGAATATCCATTATTGAAAGGAATTGACCCAATAGGACCTGGCTCTTATCTTTTAGATTGGAAGGTTTCTTTTGATGAGAATGCAACAGTTGCTACTGTTCAAGAAGGAGACTTGATTCTTCAAGCTACAAAACTTAGTAAGGGACAAGAAGGAAAAGATGTTTTTGGTAAAGTGATTAAGCAAAAGGCAATTCATGAGTTTCCTATTCCTGAAGCAGATGATACTTTAAGGCCAGATGAAAGTGGGTCTACGACCAAATTCTATGCACTTATTTCAGGTGAACTAAGTTATGTGGATAATAAATTAAGTATAGCTTCCACAAAAACTATTGAAGGTGATCTTGACACTCCTAACCAAAAGATTACCTTTCCGGGTGATATTGTGGTTGCAGGTGATGTTGGAGATGAGGTTACTGTTAAGGCAAAAGGAAATTTAACATGTAAGGGAGATGCAGGAATTTCATTATTATATTCTGAAGTTGTTTTGCACCTTGAAGGCGGAATGAAAGGAAGAGGGCGTGGCACCTTATGGTCTAAAGGCAATATGTTCGTAGGTTTTTGTGAAGGGGCTAAGGTGTTTGCTGGTGGCAATGTTAATGTTTCTGAATATTGTTTTATGTGTGTTGTTAAGACAAACGGACTTCTTTCGGTTCAAGGTCATCATGGAGCTTTATTGGGTGGGAATATTCATGCAGCTAGGGGGTGTGTTGTTAGGAATCTAGGTGCTGAAAAAAGCATTAGAACAGTGATTTCTTTTGGGCAGGACTATCTTATAAAAGATGAAATTGAAGTGCACGAAAAAGAAATTGAAGAAAACACTCATTCAATAAAAGATTTTGATGAAAAATTAAAAGATGCAAATATGAAAGAAAATGAAATTGATGAAATGCGAAAAAATAAAGTTAGACTTATGAAGCGTAATTCTGCATTACAACTTAGAATATTTAATTTGAAGGAAAATTTTGAATTTCATATTCCATCTTCTATTAAGGTTTTAGGTACTATTTATCCTGGTGTTGTTCTTGAAAGTCACGGACGTTATTTTGAAATATTTGAAAAACAATCTAATGTTGAGTTTAAATTTGATGAAGCCAATGGAAACATCGTTTGTAATCCTATTGAAGATTAAGTTGCTAGAGAGGTTTTATGCTGTTATATATTGATTACCCTTCGTGGTTGCATCCGGAGATTATACCGGGCTTTAAGTTTTTAAGATGGTATGGCTTGATGTATTTAGTGGCTTTTTTTATTGCATATCTTTTTTTTAAGTATCAAGTGAAAAAAGGAGAAGTTATGTCTCTTTGCAAGCAAAAAAAAGACATGACGGCAGATGATATTTCTAATGTGTTCATGTATGGAATAATAGGGCTTTTATTAGGAGCTAGAATCTTTGGAACACTTGTATATAACACTTCTTACTATCTTACACGCCCTTATTTAATTTTTTGGCCATTTGCTAATGTTTCGGGTAGACTTGAGTTTACAGGTTTTCAAGGAATGTCATATCATGGAGGCTTTATAGGTGGCTTTTTTGGAGTGTTGCTTTGGTGCAAACTAAACAAGTTTGATTTTCTAGCCATTGCAGACATAATGGCTCTTTCTATTCCTTTTGGCTATACTTTTGGTCGTCTTGGAAACTTTGCCAATGGGGAGCTTTATGGACGCATTACGACAAGTAGCATTGGTATGATTTTTCCACAAGTTCCAGTTCAAGAACGTTTTGACGCTAGTTTGGCTTGGGTTAAAGATTTTGCTACACAGCTTGGCATTACTATACAGGAAGGAGCTCGCGTTATTAATTTGCCACGCCATCCAAGTCAATTATATGAAGCATTGTTTGAAGGTCTTGTATTGGGTTTAATTCTTTTTTTCGTTAGAAAGAGAAAACCTTTTAATGGATTTATCACTTGTCTTTATGCTTTTGGGTATGGCTTTTTTAGATTTATAATTGAATATTTTAGACAACCTGATTCTGATTTGGGCTATATCATCAATGGAACAGGAAGTAGTAATATTTATATTTATGAATCTTGGAAGAATCTTTCGATGGGGCATGTTTTATGTTTGACTATGATGGTTTTGTCATTAGCTTCATTGGTTTTTCTTTTTTATAAAAAAACGTATACAAAAGAATTGAGTAAAAAAGAAAATGGAATATGAGGTTTTGGGAAAAACTATAGGTAGTTTTTCTTTTATACGTTTGATGAGTGTTTCCCTTGACATTGCTTTAGGTGACGTCTGGGGAAATGCAGAAAAGATTATAAGCTATTCTAAAAAAGCTTCAACTCTTAATTGTAACGTTCTTTCTTTTCAACAACTCACCTTAACAGGTTCTAATTGTGGTTCTCTTTTTCTTGATAGTTTTTTTATTGAAAATGCAAAAAAAGCTGTTTTTTATGTTGCAGAGAAAACAAAGCAGTTTTCCACAATTTTTTTTATCGGTCTTCCAATAAAAAGAGAAGGAAGACTTTATAATGCTGTAGCATGTGTGCATAAAGGCTCTATACTTTTTATAAATGCTTTAAAACCTACTCCACATATTCCACCCCTTTTTAATGAATATCATGGAAATCTAATAAAGCTAGAAAAAGAAGATATTTTATTTGGGCATGATGTTTTATTAAAGCTTCTTTTACCTTCGGGAAATAGCGTTGTCTTAAAATGTGTAAATGAGGAGTATGGAATAAACAAGGAAGAAAAGGAAGAAGTAGCTGGAATTGAGATAGTTTTTTCATCAGTTCCTACTAAAGCTGGCTTTGATGAATTGAAATCTTATTCTTGCATCTCAAAACAAAGAAAAAATGCAATTCTTTTTTCTTCTCCATCTATAACAGAGACAAGTGAAAACCATGTTTATTCTTCTGCCACTGTTATTTTTGAAAAAGGAGAAGCTTTAGACCATCATTCAGTTTTTAATGATGGTTTTTCTTATGCTGATATTGATGTGGAATTACTATCTTCTAGTGTAGCAAGAAAAGAAGATATAATGCTTGAGCTAAAAGATTTTGCAAATATTAGCGAGCTTAAAAGACCTATTTCAACTTTTCCGTTTATTTCATTTTTTTCTCCTTCAAAAGAAAAGATTATAAGTTATGTTTCTTCACTTTTTGTTTTGCAGCTCCAAGCTATAAATGTTCGTCTTAAAAGTATCGGAATAGAAAAAGTTGTTTTGGGTGTTTCTGGTGGGCTCGATTCTACCATTGCACTTTTATTTTGTGTTGCCTCTTTTAAAAAACACTCTATACCACTTAACAATATACATGCTTTTACTATGCCATGCTTTGGCACTACAGAACATACAAAATCTAATGCCGTCTCTCTTTGTGAAATTCTGCATTGTAATATAGAAGAGATTTCTATCAAAGAAGCTGTTATTCAACACTTTAAGGATATTGGGCAAGACGAAGAGTGTTTTGATGTAACTTTTGAAAATGCACAGGCTAGGGAAAGAACACAAGTGCTTATGGATAAAGCAAATCAGTTGGGAGCTATTGTTATAGGCTCTTCAGACCTTTCTGAAATTGCTCTAGGTTTTTCCACTTATAATGGAGATCACATGGCGATGTATAATATAAATGCTTCAATCCCCAAAACATTATTAAAACTTTGTTTGGAATATGCGATTGAAAAGCCTGAAATGTTTTTGGAAAAAGAAGCAGAAAAAGATAGCTTTAAAGCTATTCTTTCTTCTATATTAAAGACTCCCATATCTCCTGAGTTGTTGCCACCAGTTGATGGAAAAATAACTCAAAAAACAGAAGAGATTTTGGGTTCATATAGCTTGCAAGATTTTTTTATATATCATGTGTGTTTTAATCATTATTCTCCTGAGAAAGTGATTGTGCTTTCTCAAAAAGCCTTTCCTAATCTTTCTTTAGATGAAATATCTTCTTCATTAGCTTCATTTTATAAGCGTTTTTTTAAAAGCCAATTTAAAAGGACTTGTTCTCCAGAAGGGATAAATTCAACAGGCTTTTCTCTTTCTAGCTGGGAAATGCCTTCGAATATTTGTGGAAATTTCTTAGTTCTTTGATTTTTGGATAGAATCAATTCTTATGTGATAAGTTTTGCTGATTTTTTATTCTATAAGACCGTGAACCATTTTCTTTATTGTTTCAATCTGATTTTGATTTAAAGAATAGAGGTCTCTAACAATATCTTGAATGTCTGTCCTTTTTTTTATGTCAATTCTCTCATCTTCACCTGTTACAAGATATTCTGCTGAAACATCTAAAATTTTTGCAATTTTAACCCCTGTTTCAATATTTGGTAATACTCCTCGTGCGTCTATATATGATAAAAATGTGCTATTGCTAATGCCCACTTTAGCTGACATTTCTTTTATTAAAAAACCTCTATTTTCAATTTCTTTTCTAAGTCTATCCTTAAATGACATGTGTAAGATTATAGTAATATCTTGATGTTATTATCTTGATAAAATCAAGATAATGTTGTACATTCTATTCATAACATCATTATTTTGATGTTATGAATAGGAGGATTCTTTATGAAAAAAAGAATGATGGTTTTATTAATGGGAGTTTTGGTTTTTGCCATTGTGGCAGGATGTGTGAGTACACCTAATAGGCAGGTTGCAAGAGACATGAAAACACTTTCATTTGCAA
>CAUUAF010000085.1:0-7324 GCA_963543085.1 uncultured Treponema sp.
TTGGCTTGCAATTTTTTTATTTCAATGTTAGCATCAATAGCTCTTAGTTATAGGAGCGTTTTATGAAAAAGAAGTTTTTTATTCTTTTATTAGTCTTGTTGCCTTTAGCGGTTTTTTCTGAATCTATTTTTACATTCTATATAGGGACTGATATACAGAAAGCAAATAATATTGATAGTCTCGACAATCTTTTTAAAGGATTCGTTGGAAATAAGTTTTCTCAAGATCCTAATCAAGTTCCATATCCAAAGTCAAAGATAGCTATTCCTATGTTCTCTGTAGGTCTTGATATGCAATTTGTTTCTCATAAAAGTGGTTTTACATTCTTTTGGAATAATGCATTCTTATGTGCTGATCATGTTGTAGGATATGAAACGCTTAATTTTACATATGATGATAAATTTAACACAGAAATTGTTGTAGGAAGAAAAACCTTAAAAGGTAAATTTAATGTGTATTCCACTGAAATGCTTTTTGGTGGCACTTTTAGAAGAGAAAATGCTTTCAATATTCATTTTGGTATTGGTTTTAGGACACAATTTAATCCTAGTATGATTTGGGATATTCTTGGCTTAGTGAAGGGGATAATTCCTCAAGAAAGAGTTCAGATGTATGCAATGGTTGCAGGTTTTGGTGGCACATTTGGTTTTACCTATTATTTTAACAATGTGGTAGGTCTTATGTTTTCTATAAATGACTTTGTGGGTTTAGGTGGAGCGATATTAGGGGAGTTTGAAGGTGGCTCAACAAATAAGTCAGGATTCCCAACATCTGGAAGAGCTATGTTAAGTTTGGGCTTGAATAACAACTTTGCTATGAAATTTGGTCTTTCTCTTCGTGTTAATGGCACTAGAGGAGAGGCTCTATAGTAATTTTATATAAAAATTATCAATAATAGGCGATATTGAAACTTCAGAATAAGGAAGTTTTGATATCGCTTTTTTATTATAAATCCAAAGTTTTTATTATCCTAATCTTGCATAAGCTATTCCTATAATGTATAATGAAGTATCTATATAATAATATAGATACTTCTTGAGAAAATTGATAAGTTTTTTCAAGAATACCTTATACTCACAAGGAGGGTATATATGAAAGGTTTTGCAATGATTAAAATGGGAGAAACAGGTTGGATTGAAAAAGAAATGCCAAAATGCGGACCTCTTGATGCAATTTGTAAGCCATTGGCTTTAGCCCCATGTACTTCTGATGTACATACAGTTTGGGAAGGAGCTATTGGTGAAAGACATAATATGATTTTAGGACATGAAGGTTGTGGCGAGATTGTGGAAGTAGGTTCTTTGGTTAAGTCTTTTAAGGTTGGAGACAAGGTTTTGGTTCCAGCTATTACTCCAGACTGGAATTCTTTAGAAGCTCAAGCTGGATATTCAATGCACTCAGGTGGAATGCTTGCTGGTTGGAAGTTTTCAAACTTTAAAGATGGTGTTTTTGGTGAGTATTTTCATGTGAATGATGCAGATGGCAACTTAGCTCTTATTCCTGAAGGTGTTAAAGTTGAGCATGCTCCAATGCTTTCAGACATGGTGCCCACAGGTTTTCATGGTGCAGAGCTCGCAGATGTGCAGTATGGAGATTCAGTTTTGGTTATTGGTATTGGTCCTGTTGGTTTGATGTCTGTAGCAGGAGCAGAACTTAGAGGAGCTTCTCGCATTTATGCTGTTGGAACTCGTCCTGCTTGTATCGAAGCTGCAAAGTTTTATGGAGCAACAGATATAATAAGCTATAAAAATGGACCTATAGATAAGCAAGTACTTGACCTAACTCACGGAAAAGGTGTTGATAAAGTGATTATTGCAGGTGGCACTGTGGATACTTTTGACGAAGCAGTTAAGTCTCTTAAGGCTGGTGGAAAGATTGGAAACGTAAACTACCTTGGTTCTGGTGTTTCAATTAAGATTCCACGTATTGAATGGGGTGTTGGTATGGGGCATAAGCAGATTAACGGAGGACTCATGCCAGGTGGAAGACTTCGTATGGAAAAACTAAGTAGCTTAGTTTCTGTGGGTAAGCTTGATTTATCTCACCTCATTACTCATAAATTTAATGGTTTTGAGAATGTTGAAAAAGCTCTTTACTTAATGAAAGATAAACCAGCTGATTTAATTAAACCTGTGGTTATTATCTAAGTTTTTTGAATGTGATCTATTTCTTACTTTGCCATTGTGTTTGTGAATAGGCAAAGTGGTTACCTATTTTTTGTATAGGGGTTAAGTAGATTTCTAAAATGTTTTTTATCCCCCTGTTTGTCAGGGGGATTTTTATAAAAGATTAATTTATGAAGATTCTAGTTATTTCAGGTTTTTTAGGAGCTGGCAAAACTACCTTTATTAGTAGTCTTTCAAAAAGATGTAAAAAAGACTTTGTTGTAATGGAAAATGAGTATGGAGATGTTGGACTTGATGGTTCCATATTAAAAGAAGATAGGTTAAAGGTTTGGGAACTCACAGAAGGTTGCATTTGTTGTTCTTTAAAGTCTGACTTTGCAAGTTCTATTTTGACAATAGCAAATACTCTCTCTCCACAATATTTGGTTGTAGAGCCTACAGGAGTAGGGCTACTTAGTTCTGTAATGCACAATATTAGTAAGATTGAATATGAAAAAATCCAATTACTTGAAGCAATTACTATTGTTGATGTACATTGCGTTAAAGACTACCTAAATAAGTTTGGAGACATTTATATTGATCAAATCAAAAATGCTCACCTTATAATTCTTTCAAAAATAGAAGATGCCACACAAAGTGAAAAAGCTGACATAGTTTGCATTCTTAGAGAACTCAACCCCAAAGCCCAAATATTATATGAAAACTATAATGAGCAAAATGATGAATGGTGGGAAAGTCTTTTTGAAAAGCTTAAAAAGGATGATGATTCTACAACTAAGACTTCTTTTAACGAGGAACATATTCCTGATTTAGAAAGTGTAAGTTTTAATGATATATTTTTTGATAACCTAAACGATCTTCTTGAATTTTTGGTTGCAGTGTTGCGTGGCTTTTTTGGCTCTATATACAGAGTGAAAGGATATGCCTTGGTTGGAGAGATTTGGACAAAATTTGACATTGTTGATAGACGTTACTCAGTTACTATTTGTCAAAAGCCTCAAGAGTTCAAAGCTGTTTTTATTGGTGAGAAATTAGAGAAAGAAAAGCTAGAGAATGCATTCAAGAAGTAGTTATTAGATTTTACAAAAAATTGACATTTTTAGAAGTTTTATTATAATGAATATCATGTATCAACGATATATGCCTGTAGGCATTCAGGATTTTCCTTCAATGATTGATAGATGCAATATTAGTTTATTGCAATATTAACTTACACTCCTGATGCCATATAAATGGGATTCTTTGGTGATAAGCTTTGCATTTCTTCTCCCACTATATCGCAAATAAAATGGAACAAAAAGTTTTTTAATAAAAAGTATGCTTCAGGTGAAAGAGTCATCTCTCTTGCTTCTTTTGGCTTAAAATAAGATGTTTTATAAAGATATTCCAAAGCTTCGGTTGAAAGATAGCTGGTATTGGAAAAGCTTTCACTAATAAATTGTCCAGAAGTATGATCAAAATAAATGCTTTCTTTGTTATTTTCAAAAAACAAAAGAGATGGAGCCACACCAGAAGATGAGGCAACACGCCATATAAAACGCAAAATTGCAGTTTTGCATTCTTTATTATCAGATAGATTTATTCCATCAAAAAAAGCATTAACTAGTTTCCAATCTATGCAACCTTTTAGCTTAATGCAAAGCTCACTAACGAAAGATGAAGTCCAAATATGTGTCAAACTATTCCTTATATTATAGCGAGGATGTGTTGCTTCAAAATCAATTACCTTGTTTGAAGAATTAGTTGGATTTGTGTATAACCATAAATTTCCAGTGTAGTAAGGGAGGATAGAGCCAGATAAACGATTTTTTGCTCCTCCAAAAAGAGTCGCCTTTAAGATATAGCAGGAAGAGTTTTCAGGAATCAAAAATGTTGCAATTTTGTGTGACGAAGGCAATTCATCTAAAGAAAGAATGAGAGCCAGTGTTTGCCAGTTTCTATTTTCTGCCATATTCTTTCTTTTGATAAGTAGTAAGAGCTTTTTTAAATCTTAATGGTAGTCTTGCTTTAAATGTTTTGTGAATTCCCTTACCTATGTCTAGTTCAATCTTGTAAGCATGTAGTGCTAATGAAATATTAGGAGTTGCCTTTCCATAAATACTATCTCCTAAAACAGGATGACCTATATACTTTGCATGAACTCTAATTTGATGTGTTCGACCTGTGAATATTCTAAACTTAACTAAAGATAGCTCTCCATAAGTTTTTAGAACCTTATATTTAGAAATAGCTAGCCTTCCTTTTTCTAAATTAGAAGACGCTATAAATTTTCCGTTTTTGCCCCTGAAAATAGAAGTTTTAATTATGCGTTCGCTATCTTTAGGAATGCCTTCAAGAATTGCAATATAAGTTTTTTTAACCAACCTATTTTTGAATTGCTTTTTTAAAAACTCTTGCGTTTTTATGTTTCTAGCAGTTATGATAAGCCCAGAAGTATCTTTGTCTAGTCTATGCACAATGCCTAATCTTAATGGGTCATTCATTGAGATGGGAAGGCATGCGGTTTGTGAAATATATAAAGAGAATTCATCTTTTATTGGAGATTTGTTGAGTCTATAGTAGTTTATTGCATTAAGTAGCGTTCCTGATGGATTAGAAACAGAAGGGTGTACAACTATATTCTGTTGCTTGTTGACTACAATGACATTTTCATCTTCATATATAATGTTTATAGGAATAGCTTGTGCGTTGTTTGTTGGAAGCTCTAAATCTTTGTAACAAAAAATCACATTATCACCATGTTTTATTTTTGTTGACATTTTTGCTTCTTTTTCATTTACTAAGATTGAAGAGCTAAGCGATTTGATTTGAGAGCGAGTGAGAGTTTTCAGATATTTTGTTAAAATCTTATCTAGCCTACAAGGCTTTTTTTCATTGAATGTGAAACTAAGTTGCTTCAATGGCTTCCTCTTTTAGATTCCCTTTTTCATCTATCATATCATCATCTAATGGAATAAGCTCAATAACTTCAGCTTCACCTTGCATTTCGGCTTCAAGTTTTTTCTGTTTTATGCGTCTCATAATAGCTCGTGCTGTGTAGTCAATTAAAGCAACACCAACGGACAAGCCCATAGCTGTAAAAAAAACATTTTTTTGCTCCTTTTCTGTTAGAGGAACTACAATATCTGCTCTTTTTAGAGGCCATGGATAGTAAGCAGGATTTCCCGGGTTTTTAGCTGCTCTTATCATGTCATAACCCCAGAAAGAAAGAAGTGAAACGAAAGGCAATGCACCAAATGAAAGAATTTCGAAGCGTCTTAAATCTTTTTGCCAAGTGGTAAACTCATCAATACCATAAGGTTCAGGTGTTCTATCCACTTTTTGAGCAAAAGCTACTGAGGTTAACGCTACAAAGAGTAAGATACAAAAAAACTTATTTTCAAAATATTTCATTATTTCCTCTTTTTTAATATTAGCTTTATGAGTTTTTACAAGTTTTGGGGGCTATTCTAACACATTAATCAGTTTTATAAAATTATCTAGCTTTAAGCTTTCAGCACGTGCCAATGGATTTATATTAGATTCTTGCAAAATAGAATCTACTGTTTTTTCTTTTTCTGCTTGTTGTTGACATGTTTCTAAGCATTTAGAAAGATTATTTTTTATTGTTCTTCTCCTAGAGGCAAAAAGAACATTAACGCATGAGACAAATAGTTTTTCATTTTTGCATGTTCTTTTTTCTTTCTTAGTGAAGAGTAGGCAACTTGAAGTGACGTGAGGTTGTGGCCAAAAGCATGAGGGTGAAATATTTAGTATTCTTTTCACATCATAAAAATATGAGGAGAAAATTGAAATTGGTGAATAAATCTTTGTGTTTTCGTGTGAAAGAATTTTATCAGCAACTTCTTTTTGCACTGTGATAAGCATTTTATCAAAAATGGTTAGATTTTTATAAAAACTTAAGATAAGTTCAATAGAAATATTATATGGTAAGCAACTAAAAAATACATCTGGCTTACCTGTGTTTTTTGCTTCTTCTTTCCATGTTTTTAGTACATCACCTTCAATTATTTTTGTATTTTCTTTGAATTGTTGAGTTAAAAAAGCTGTGAATCCTTTGTCAATTTCAAAAAGAGTTAGATAAGCTCCTTTTTCTTTTAGTAGACTTGTCATAGAGCCAAGTCCTGGCCCTACTTCCCAAACAGTTTTTTTTTCAATATTTCCTATAGCTTCAATTATCGCTTTTCTAGTTTTTTCATCTATGAGAAAGTTTTGTCCCCATTTCTTTTGCATGGCAAAGTTGAAAACTTTTAAATATGATTTAATGGAAGAAGGTGAATTGTAGTCAATCATGGAATTGCACTGTAAGACAAACGATAGAGATAATAAATAAAATTCAATATTAAAATGAAAATTGACATAAAAATGACTAGTTTATTAAAGTATTTGGAAAAAAACAAAACAATAATACTAAACAAAACGGGAAGTGCAAAAACGTTATAATGAACATAGGAGGCAAAATCAAATTTCATTAAAGAAAGAATGGCACGACTCATTCCACAAGTTGGGCATGGCATATGCAATAATCGCCTAAAAATGCAACCAAAACGATATATAAGCAACAGCAACGTGCAACCCAACCCAATAAAAAAAACTGCAAAAAAAGCCTTTTTAATTTTTTGTTTTGAATGTGGCATGTTACGATTAAGAACTCCTCTCATTAAACTTTGCAATTTATGAGAGGAATAGATTAACTCTACAATGCTAGCATAACAGCATTATAATTTGCTTCTTTTGTTTTTCCCATTATTAAGAACCAGTCTATTACAGTCAAAACACCGCACACACCAGCTGTTAACAGCTTTAAGATTCCCATTCCAATATCACCTAACATAAAGCGATCAATGCCTAGACCACCAACAAAGAAAGAGATTAAAAACATCATGACAGGGTCTTTTAGGTCGATTGCAGAAAGAACTTCAAACCTTGAATCGTCTGTGGCCTTTAGTTTTTCTTTCATTATAATAAGCTTGTCAGCTGGAAAATACTTTGCCTTAGAAGCAAAAAATATATCAATTTTTTGAGTATCCATAAAACATCTCCTCGACTCATAGGAACTAAGAAAGCTAGTTTATATATAAAATAATGATTTGTCTATATATTTTTTTTCCTATCAATGTGTATAAGAGGAAAATTTAGCTTATTCCTATTAAACTCTAAGTGTTTGTGATGTAATGAAGTTTACTGGAGGACGGGCA
>CAUUAF010000086.1:0-7146 GCA_963543085.1 uncultured Treponema sp.
ATGGAATAATAAAAACGGTTGCTAAAGAAATTGATAATTGTGATATAAACTTAAAACTAATTGTAAATAGAGTTTCCTCAGCACAAGACTCAAAAGGCATCGCTGAAAGAATAATTCAGATAGCAAGTCAATTTTTGAATGTGAAAGTTGAGTATTTAGGTTTTGTGTATAATGATGATGCAGTTTTGAATGCTGTTTTAGCTCAGAAACCATTCTTTATTCATGCTCCTTCTTCAAAAGCTTCTAGCTGTTTAAAGCATATAGTTGCAAAACTTGAAAAAGTGGAATATAATGACATGGGTGGTGGTTTTTCTAAATTTTTAAAGAAACTGTTTGCTAGAAAGTGATGTTGCAGTCTGTTTGTGTAGTATTTTGATAGGGGATTCTTGTTTTTTATGTCACGTCTAAAGGTGCTTTTGATTTCTTTTCTTGTAGTTTTTATCATTTGTGTGTTGTTGGCTTTTTTTAGTGGGTCTTCAATACTGTTGAGTCTTTTTAAAGCACTTGTTTCTGCTTGTTTGGCTGTAATATTTCTGGTTTTGGCAAGCTTCTTTTTGGCTAAGTATATTCCTGATTTTTTTGAGGATAAATCTAAAATAGACACTCCTGATAGTAGCACTATGGGTTCTAATGTAGATATAAGAATTGATGATTCTTCTGTTTCATCTATGGAAAATGATGTTACTGAAACATCTTCAGCCAAAGGCTCTTTTTCAAGTGCTAGTGATTTTGAAAAAACCGAAAATATTCAAAAAGATGAAAATAGTGAATATGGTTCTTCGTTATCTTCTGATGTTAAACCAATGAGCTTTGAGAATGAAGATCTAAACGAAGAAAAGAGAGAGGAATTACCTACTGATGGTATGCAAAAAACTACTCCAGAACTGAAGCCTTCAGTTGTAGATGATGCAGAATTATCTCAAGCAGAATTATCACAAACAATAGAGAATGATGTAGATAGACTAGAGGAACTTCCTGATTTACAAGAATTTGTGGATACTTCTAATTTGAAACCTGAGCAAACCAGAGGGGAAGAACTTATGAATACAGGAACTCAGTCGTTTTTTGAAACGGATTTGTCAGAAAATGTTACGGATACTAATTTAATGGCAAAGGCTGTTAGAACTGTACTTAAAAGAGATATTTAGAAATAGTAGAAGGTTTTTGTTAGAGGGGATTTTAATTGGATGGAAAGCAAAGATTTTGATAGCATACCGGAAGATACATTATGGGATGAATATAAAAAAACTAGAGATCCTAAGCTTAGGGAGTATTTTATACTAAAGTATGCATCTATGGTTAAATTTGTCGCAGGGAAAATTGCTATAGGAATGCCAAGTAGTGTTGAATTTGATGATTTAGTAGGATATGGGGTTTTTGGACTTTTAGATGCTATTGAAAAGTATGATTCTGGTAAAAAGGTTAAATTTTCTACTTATGCAGTGGCTAGAATTAGAGGAGCTATTTTTGATGAGCTTCGTTCAATTGATTGGGTGCCACGATCTATAAGGCAAAAGGCTAGAGAAATTGAAGAGACAATAGCAAATGTTGAAGGGAAGTTAGGACGAGCAGCCACTAACGAAGAAATAGCTAATGGTATGAATATGGGCTTGGAGGATTATAACCAATTGTTGCTTAAAGTCTCTTCTACCACACTTCTTTCTTTGGCAGATACTAGGTATAGAAATGATGATTCTGATAAGTTATCACTAGGAGATAGTATTGAAGCTCCTTCTTCGATGAATCCTGATGTTGTGGTTGAGAGGGAGGCTGTTAAAAAAATAATTATAGATGCTATATGTCAGCTTCCTGAACGTGAAAAACAAGTCCTTATTATGTATTACTACGAAAGCATGACGTTACGTGAGATTGGTGAAGTGCTGAATGTTACAGAGTCAAGAGTCTCTCAAATACATACGAGTGCAAGCTTAAAATTAAAGAGTAAGCTAAGTGGTGTGATCAAAACTTCCTTATAAATTAAATGGGTAGCATTATGGTTGAAATAGAACAAATTAAACAGAAAATGAGTGAATTACATGAAGAAGATTCAAGTAGATTTTTTGTTGAAGTTGAAGGGGATTCACTTGATGAGGCGTTGTCTAATGCTGCAACTCAGTTAGGAGTTCCTAAATCTCATGTTGATTATGAAATAGTTCAAAAAGGTGTACAAGGTATTCTTGCACTTTTTCCTAAAAAATGGCGACTTATAGCTTATGAAGTTTCTAAAAATACTAAAAAGATGGATGGGGAGGTTTCAGAAGATGGTTCTGAAACAAGTGTTAACGAAACTCGAGTTATTGAAACAAAAGATGGTGATGCTTTTGTATTTAGAGCTCCAGATGGTGTTTATTTGAAGGTTACTCCACCTAAAGGTGGAGGAAAACCAGCCGGTTTGAATGTTGTTATTGAAAAATTTAATGCGAAGGCTTTGCCTATTCCTAATGAAGAGACTATAGCACCAGTTTTAACAGCTGCTTCTGGTGAGTATGTTAAGGTTGCTCCTTATGATAGGGTTTTAGGTCATGATGCTACTATGGCAGTTGAAATTAGTGAAGATGAGATGAAAGCATATCTCTATGTTTTGCCTCCAACGCAAGGTGGTATTGATTTATCTAGCGATACTATAGTTGCATTTTTGAAAAACAACAGGGTTATAGTTGGAATAAATGAAGATTATGTTTCTGCATTTCAGGATTCACCCGTTTATAAAGAAAATTATCTAGTTGCAGAAGGTATTTTGCCAAAGAATGGAGCAGATGCTAAGATTATCTATAATTTTGAGGTTGATAATACTCATGTTAGGCTCAAAGAGACTAAGTCAGGGCAAATTAATTTTAAGGAACTTAATTTGATAGAGAATGTTGTTGTAGGTCAACCTCTTGCTCAAAAAGTTCCTGCACAGAGAGGACAGGCAGGAAAAACTGTAACAGGTAAGTATCTTGAAGCAAATAATGGAAAAGATGTTCCTTTCCCTCTAGGAAAAAACACAGAATTGGCAGATGATGGACTTACAATTCTTGCAACGGTTAGTGGACAGGTTCTTTTAGTTAAAAACAAGATTAATGTTGAGGAAGTTCATGTAGTAGAAGGAGATGTTTCTATTAAGACTGGTGATTTTACTTTCTTGGGAACTGTTGTTATTAATGGAAATGTTGATGATGGTTATTCTGTTAAGGCTAGTGGAAATATTGAGGTGAAAGGAACTGTAGGAGCTGCAGATCTTGATGCTGAAGGAGATATTGTTGTAGGTCAAGG
The DNA here is from genome assembly GCA_963543085.1 of uncultured Treponema sp. Taxonomy (GTDB): domain Bacteria; phylum Spirochaetota; class Spirochaetia; order Treponematales; family Treponemataceae; genus Treponema_B. The sequence continues at coordinate 3,256 of CAUUAF010000086.1, forward strand.
TATTGTTGGAAAAGATGCTGGAAATATTAGAGCTGGAAAATCAATATGGAGTAAGTTTATACAGAATACTAAAAATGTCGAAGCAGGTGATATGGTTATTGTTACCGATGGTATAATGAACTCTAATGTTATGGCAAATAGAAAGATAATTTGCAAAGGGAAAAAAGGAAATATCATAGGTGGTAATTTAAGTGCTTCTGAGTCTATTTCAGCTAAAACTATAGGAAGTAAATCTTCAGGAAATGATACTGTAGTTAGTGTTGGTTTTGATCCAAAAAGCAAAGAAAGACTTAATTTTCTTCTTACCAAGCAAGAATTTGATGGAAAGAATTTGAGTGAGGTCAAACTCAATTTACGAGGACTTGAAGAAACTAAAAAACGTCGTGGTGGATTGCCTACAGGTAAGGAAGAAACATATCAGAAATTAGTGCAAGATAAGCGCACACTTGAAACTGAAGTGCAACGAACACAAAAAGAGATTGAGCAAATTAAATCTTATTTAGACGGTTTAAAAAATGACGGTAGGGTTTCTGCTAGTGGAGACGTTTATGCAGGAGTAAAAATTGTAATTAGAGATTCTGTTGAAGAGGTGCGTTCTGATTGCAAAGCTGTGACTTTTTATTTAGACAATGGCTTTGTGAGATATGGTAAATATCAAGATGATGATAGTGAGGACGCAAAGAAGGTGCCTAGTGGGTATTCAGCCGATTGATTTACAAACCCTTTATTCTCAGATGGAAAAAGTCGGAAAGCAACAAGGAGCTGAGCAAAGTGGAGCTATTGCCAATAGGGAACGTCAAGAAGAGGCTAATAGAGTTGATGCGGAAAAAAGGCTTAATAGTGTTAAATCGTCGGAGTCTATAAATAACGAAAAAGTTGCTATTGATGATAATACAAACCATAAGGGTTCTATGTATAATAAGAAATATAAAAAAGAAAAAAATGATGATGAAAGTGAAGAGGAAGAGAGTTACATTAAGGATCCTAAATTAGGTTCTCGAATAGATGTTTCTGGGTAATGGTATGATGCTCATATTTTCAAATATCTTGTTGATTATTAATATTTTTTTGATGTTTTTTTTCTTCTTTAGGATGAGAAAACAGTTTTCAGTTGAAAAATATGAAGATTTAATGCAAAAAAGAATGCATTCTATTTTGATGGATTTTAATTTGCAAACAGATCAAGCTATTACAATACTCGAAGATAAGATGAGTGAGTTGAAAGGAATAATTTCAGATGCAGATGGTCGCTTTAATGTTTTATCTCGGAAGCTCGAAGCTATTAACAACATTCAAAATGTTGAAAGAGATATAGTTATTGAAAATGATAATATGAAAGTTGGTTTACCAATTACTAAAGATATTTCTGAAGAAAGTAAAGTTGTTGTTTATTCAGGACGTGAAGACTTTGTAAAAAAAGATGAGTTTACTAGAAGAAGAATTGTTGAAATGTCAAAAAGTGGGTGGGCGAATGATTATATTGCACAGAAATTATCACTTCCATTGGCAGAAGTTGAGCTTATTTTGTTTATGGAAAATCGTGAATAATGTTGTGTTAGCTTTATTTTTCAGTAGCCAATATTTTATTGATGTCTTTGAGCCTTGCTAATTTCTATTCATTAAAATTTGAGTATAGTTGTAATTCATTTATTTTGAGAGTATAATGTGAACCATGGAAAGAGTTGTATATGCAGATTATAATGCCACTACTCCTATGGATAGTGAAGTAAAAAAAGTATTCATCGAAGCTTTGGATTACTATGCAAATGCTTCTAGCATGCACGAAGATGGGCGTATTGTAGCAAAAAAAATAGAAGAAGCAAGAGAGAGTGTTGCAAAGCTCATTAATGCAGATAGTGATGAGATCATCTTTACATCTGGAGGTTCTGAGTCAAATAACACAGTGTTTTCTCTTGCGTTATCTCCTGTTTTAACTCAAACTTCAAGTGCCAAGGCTAAGTGGGGCGGAAAACATATGGTTGTTACAACCCGAATTGAACACCCATGTGTTATGGAGTCTGCAAAATATTTAATGAGGCAGGGTATAAATGTAGCTTTTTTACCAGTGGATTCTTATGGTTTGGTTGATATGGAAGAATATAAGCATCTAATAGAAGAAAGTCGTGAAACTAGTGATCCACAAAAAAAGATATTATTGGCTTCTGTTATGATGGCAAATAATGAAATTGGCACTATAGAACCTATTAAAGAAATGGCTAAGCTTGCAAAAGAGGCAGGTATTTTGTTTCATTCTGATGGAGTTCAAGCTGTTGGAAAAATACCTGTTGACGTAAAAGATTTAAATGTTGATTACATGACTATTTCTTGTCATAAGATATACGGACCAAAGGGGATTGGGGCACTTTATGTGCGTCGTGGTTCTCCTATTGATTCCTTTGTTAAAGGGGGGCATCAGGAGAGGGGCTTGAGAGCGGGAACTTATAATGCACCTTCAATAATTGCTTTTGGGAAGGCAGCAGAGCTTGCACGAGAAAATCTCAGTGTTTATATGAAACATACGGAAGCTTTGAGACAGAGATTTATTAAAAAAATGAAAGAAAATATTCCAAATATTCATATTAATGGACATCCCGAAAAGAATTTGCCAAATACTGTAAATATTTCGTTTCCCGGTGCTGAAGGAGAGTCTATATTGTTGCGATTAGATTTGGCAGGTATTCGGGTTTCAACTGGCTCTGCCTGTGCTTCTGGAAGTTTGGAGTCTTCACATGTTCTTCTTGCAACGGGAGCTAACCCAGAGGCAGCCCATGGTTCTATTCGATTTAGTTTTGGACGTTATAGTACGGAAGAAGATGTTGACTACATAGCTAGCACCATGCCTGAGATAATATCTTGGCTTAGGAGTTTTTCTACATTGGAAGTTAAATAGGTGGATGATTTGAAGAAATGTTATTTTTTTATTTTTGCATTGTTTTTAACTATTTGTAGCTGTAAAAAACAGGCAGATTGTTCCCTCTTTGGTGGTTATGAAGATTTAAATGATAGAATGCGATATTTACTTGAGGTTTTACAAGATAGCAAAGATGAGGAAATAACTTTTGCCATAAGAAAAGAGATAGCAAAAGAGCTTATAATTTCAGGTCAAAATAAAAGGTTGATAGTATTTTTAACTTCTATAGTAGAATCTTCTTCTAATAGGTATACCAATTATTTTTTGTTGATGTTAGCAAATGAATATATGGAAAAAAAGATGCCTGAGATTTCTTCTTACTATTTTGAACGTATAGTTGCTTCAGACGAAGACTTGTTAGTTAAGGATAAGTCAATAAAGTTATTAGCTTTGAATACATTAATCAAAAATACGGAAGAACCAGAAAAGTTAATTCACTACTATTCAATTTTGATAAGAGATTTCGAAAAAGATATAAACATGCCATATAGTCTTTTTATGCTTGCAAGGTCTTATGAGCGAATGGGAGAGTGGAATATGGCAATACAGACATATTCTAAATTCTTAAACCTCAAGGAATTTGATATAGTTATTCCGGGTATTCCTGATAGTTATAGTTATGCAAAAAAAATTGTTGACTATAGTTCTTCATCTAAAGATTGGACTAGTGAGAGCTTGGAAGAGCTTGTGGGTATTTTAACTCATGCTATAAGAACACATAACTATGGATTGCTTGAGAAATATCGTTCAAAGGTGAACTTTTTTGCAATGTCATGGAAGCAAGAGACAAGTGAAACAAAAGCAGATTATACTATATATAACCTAATGTATGCAGGAAATATTCAAATAGCAAAGAATGTTGACTCTTCTTCAACACCTTATGAAGCATATCTTAGAACTACTGGTTGGACACATTATAGTAAAACATGGTACTTTTATCTAAGAAAGATCAATTTTCCTGCCGATCCTTCAATACATGG
>CAUUAF010000087.1:0-7099 GCA_963543085.1 uncultured Treponema sp.
TTTACTCATTACTGTATTTTATAGGAGATGTTTAAGATGAAAAGGTTTTTTAGATTTTCTATGTTTGGCTTAAGCCTACTAGTTGTATCTGTTTTTGGTTGTAAGCATGATGGAGGCAAGAATTCTCCATCTTCTGAAGACCCAACACCTGTTTTGCAAAACATGACAGTGCATGGAAAGACTGTTGTAAATGGAAAAGTTACTGTTCCAAATGATAAAGAAGCTGTGAAGACGGGGGATATTACAGCTAATTTTAATATTGCAGATGTTAAGGTGAAAGTGAAAGATGAGCCTGTATCTCTTGAAGAAGGAAAAGAAACTGATGTAACAATTGTAGTTCCTGCAGTGGAAGGTAAATATAAAGCAATAGTTGATATAGTAATTAAAGTTACAAGAGAGAAAAAGCCTGAAGACCCAACACCTGTTTTGCAAAGTATGACAGTGCATGGGGAACCTGTTGTAAATGGAAAAGTTACTGTTCCAAATGATAAAGAAGCTGTGAAGACGGGGGATATTACAGCTAATTTTAATATTGCAGATGTTAAGGTGAAAGTGAAAGATGAGCCTGTATCTCTTGAAGAAGGAAAAGAAACTGATGTAACAATTGTAGTTCCTGCAGTGGAAGGTAAATACAAGGCAATAGCTGATATAGTAATTAAGGTTACAAGAGAGAAAAAGCCTGAAGACCCAGAGCCTGCTTTGCAAAGTATGACAGTGCATGGGGAACCTGTTGTAAATGGAAAGGTTACTATTCCAAATGAAAAGGATAGTGTTAAATCAGGTGATATAGATGCAGTGTTTGATTATGGAGAGGGAAACAAAACCATTACTGTAACTGTAGCAAATGGAGATGCCCTAGAGGAAGGGAAAGAAAGAGATGTTAATTTAACAGTTCCAGCCCTTAGTGGAAAATATAAGGTGTGGAATGGGGTAGTTAAAGTTACAAGAAAAAAGCCAACTATAGTAAAGAATATTATTGTTAATGGGTTTTATGTTGATGATAAAATTTTGATCGATCCAACTAAGGAATATGCAATTAATAAAGATTCTTGTGTAGTTAAAATTATGGTTCCAAAACAATATGCAAAGGTTGAAATTGATGGAGGTATTGCAAGCTACGTTGCAGGTGCTACTTCATCTGCTCCAGGTGCATACTCAAAGGAGATTACCGGCATTGCAAAAGGAACTACAAAGTCTGTTATTGTTACAGTAACAGATCAGGATTATGACAACAGTCCTTTTAGCAAAACTCTTAAAATTAAACATGAAGATTCTTCTTCTTATACTCCATCTGAAATTACTAGAATTGATATTGGTGATCAATCGTATAAGCCAGCTGATGTTGAAGGTAAAACATTTAGTTTGAATAATGGAACTGCTCTTTCACTTTCTGTGTTTTTCAAAAATAATGTACCAGCTGATAAAGAAACAGTGAAGTTTATAGTTGGTGATGGGGTAGGTGATAAGACAGTTGAGATAAAAGTTAAAGGAAAAAGAGTTAACCATAGCTTTAACTCAATAACTCAGGGTGAACATGATGTGAAAATTCAGCGTCTTGTTAATACTGAAGTGAAAGATACTTTTAGCTTTAAAGTTAAATATGAAGTTCCACTACAAAAGATTCGTGTTGCAAAGCTTGTAATTGAAGATGAAAAAGCTAAAAATGTAGTAACGTTCAAAAAGACTCCAAGTGGAGGTAGTAGAGCTTTATCTGAATTGGAACTAGCTGACGAGGCTAATCTTTATCAATATGAATATTCTGAAGGAGATAAAATTAATTTACTAGTGGATGTCATAACAGAAGATGTTACATTGGAATATAAGCTTAATTCTAATGCTTGGGTGTCAATGGTCTCTAATAGTAAGGTTGAAATTCAACTTCCTGAAGGCATTAATAATATTCAGCTTCAATTTAAAAAAGATGGATTTAAAGATCTTTTGTATAAGTTTAAAGCTGTGAAAAAAGCTATTAGAGTTGGGACTATCACTGTTGGAACTAATTCTTACACTTGGGAACAATTTAGTGCTTTAACTACTCCTATTGATGTGTCAGAAGATAAAGTTACAATTACAGCTAGTTGGGAAAATAATGAAACACTCACTCCGACACTAAAAAGGAATGGTAAGGAAGTAACTTTAAGTTATAACAAAGATAAGACTGCGAAATGGATTGATGTTTCTCTTGAACCAGGAGAAACTAATTTTAGATTGACTTTAAAGATAGATGGTTTTCCTGAATGGAAAAATAAAGAGTTCAGAGTTAAAAAGCCTATAACTCAAGAATCAAACACTAACATTTCTGATTTAAAGATATTTGGTTTTAGAAGAGCTGATATGATATCTCAAGCAGTTGAATGGCCATTTGCTAAAGATGGAATGACTGAGTTTACTCTTTATATTAAGCCTGAATCTAACGAAGTGAAAGGGATTAAAATGAAATTTCCTTCTGAAGCAACTTTGAATAAAACAAATGAAGCAGGTTATGAAGGGTATTATAGGGCTAACCTAACTATTGCTGCAGGAGAAAAAATAGTATTTGAAGTGGAAGCTAAAGATGGCTCTAAAAAAGAATATTATGTTGATAAAGAAGGAAAATTAAAAACAGGAGCACCTTCTGCTATATCACAACCTACATTTTTGGTGAAAAATGATTTTTATTTTGGGGATAACGAAAATGTTACAAAAGGAAAGGGGAATAAGAAGAGTTTTGCCAACAAATCATTTGAAGCAGACTTGAATGTCTCAGAAAATGAGATTTATTTAATGTTTGAACTTAGTCATTATCCTGGTATGGAAAAACCAACCTTTAGCGAAGGAATTGAATTAGTTAAATCAACTAATGGAGATACTCATGACACCTATGTTATTAAATATAATTCTGCTACTATGCAAGCTGGGGATGTGAAAAATCTTGAGATACACTTAAAATTTAAATCTCCAACTAACAAAGTGGTTGACCTATTTCAATATGCAAAATATACAATCAAATTAACTAGGTCTTAACCGACTAAAGACGTTTTGTTTTGAGGCAAGTACTTTTTAGTTCTTGCCTCTTTTTTATTGTTTCTTAATTTTTATAAAACCAATAAACTCTAATTTACTATATAAAGCCTTAAAAGAAGGATCATTTCCATAAGTTGTGGCATACATATTTACATACCAGTATTCATCTTGTTCTGTGCTAGAAGAAGGAGCAGGGTAGACATCCTCATCAGAGGAATCTATATCATCTTTTTTAAACTCTTGAGCATTACTTCTGATAGGAACACCGATATTAGTGCCATCGATATAAAATCCTATCTCTTCATCTGTGAATTCTGTTAGTCTTATCTTAATCTTTCTATTTGTTGAATGTTTTTTTATTAATGGACGCTCATTAGAACTGATATTTTTTAGTGAAAGCTCTTTGTATTTTTTTGTTTCTTTTAAATATGTAACGCTAACACTTGGATTATCTTCATCATATTTATATATTTGAGAAAAATCAGAAGATCTTTCTTCTTTTCTTTCGTAGATTCTATAGTATACTTCAAAGCCTTTAACATAGTTTGCAACACTTGCATTTTTTGATTCTGAGGTTTCAAACATGAGATATTTATTAGAGTCGTCTTCGGAATCGTAGTTATTGTTTAATATTGTGGGAGGCTCTAGGTATACAACAGTGTCTAGCCCACACGAGACTGTAAACAATGCAAAAAATAAGATAACTGTTTTCATGTTTCGCATTCTAACTTTTTTATAAACATTTAGTGAAGTGGGAGAAAGACAAAGCTTTTGTATAACCTGCTATCTAGAACTCTATAGATAGCGTTGTTAAATACTATAATGCAAAATATGGCTCATCAAAACTAAAAAAACACTTTAATAAGCCTATTCTATATTCATCATATAGAAAAACATCTGCATATTACCTGTTTTTAGCTTATGTATTTTTATCTTGAGCTTTTTGTTCTCTTTATAAAATATATTTTCAAGTCCTTCTTTGTTTGTTATAAAGCCTAATTTCCAAGTTGAGAAATCTTTAATTTTTTTAGATACTTCTTTGTATAAGCCTACTACTTTTTCCTCATCCATAAGACGCACACCATAAGGTGGATTTGATATTAACATTCCATCGCTATATGGAACTTTTAGTTCATCAAAGGGAGATTGAAATATTTCAGGGCGTGGTATGTGATGTGATAATCCTGCTTCTGTTAGGATGCGTCCTGCAAGAATGCAAGCTCGCTCTGCATTGGCTTTTGCTAAAGAGACAGCTTTTGGGTCTATATCAGAGGCTGTAATCCTAATAAGACAGTCCGTGCGTATGTTTTCCAAAGCCTTTTCTTTTATGCCTGAAACAACTTCTTTAAAAACATTTTTATCAAAGCAAGCGAAATCTTCAAATGCAAAAGTTCTATTAATTCCTGGCGGAATATTGCAAGCATAATAGGTGGCTTCTATCGGTATTGTTCCACTTCCTGTAAAACCATCATGCAATGGATATTTTCGCTTCCACTGCATAAATTGCAACAAGCTAGCAGCTACAGTTTCTCTTAAAGGAGCTTCCCCTCCGCTTAGGCGATAGCCACGTTTATACAAAGGTTCTCCTGAAGTATCAAGACATACATATAGCTCATCATGCTCCAAATATAAGCGAACAATATGTTCTTTACCACTTTCGCTTAAAGTGTGCATATTCCACTTCTCACAAAGTCTACTACAAATTGCCTTGTATGCCATAGATTGAAGTGCATGTTCTGATGCTAGTTTTGATTTGAATGTAGAAACTTTGTCTAATACTATTTTTGTATTTTTATTAAAAAAGTTCTCCCATTCTATCTCTTTAAAAAGAGAGAAAAAACTATCAAAATCAGTTATTTTTTCTTTTGCTAGAATTATAAAGATACGGTCTGTTGTTCTCAAAAAATAATTAGCCTTAAAAAGAGATGGCAAAAGTTCTTCTTTAGAAGAAAAAAAGACCCTTCCAACTGTTCTATCATAGGGAGAAAAGTCCAATAGCTTTAATTCATTTGTGAGAATTGGCTCACATCCCACACTGCATAATGCAAGAAAGTTATTCATTATTGCATTATATAATTAATAACTAGGTTTTGAAAGTGGTAATAAAACATCTTATATACTTATAAATTTTGCACTTCTATTCACCTACAATTTTGCAATTTCTTCTATTAAAGTGGTAGGGGTTAGAGCATAGTTATTTTTAATATTGTGTGAAGCTATCGCATGTGTTATGCTAGACGTGATTGTAGCTTCTAATGGTGAATATCCTTGTGCTAGCAATGAGGCAATAAGTCCTGTAAGCACATCTCCAGACCCTCCTTTTGCAAGAGAAACGCTTCCAAGTGCATTAATATAAATATTTTCTTTTTCAAATATAAAAGTGTTGCAATCTTTTAATAACAAAACAGCGTTTGGATATCTGGCACAAAAATCTTTCATAATAGCAATTTTGTCTTTTCTAATCTCATCTACTGACAAAGAAATTCCAATTGTATTTTTGAGTAATGTTTGCATCTCTTTTGGATGTGGAGTTAAAACCACAGAAGAAGCAATGTCTAGAATATAATTGATTTTTTCAGATAAAAGGATATCAGCGTCAAGCACCAAAGGAATATCTGGTTTGCTAGAAACAAGATTTAAAAACTCATCAAATATTTTGTCATTATTTTTACCTAAACCTTGCCCTATTGCTATACTTGTGGCTTCTTTTACAATGTTTTTTGAATACATAAAATCAGGCTTTGTGAAAGGCACATCATCTCCTGAAATACTCACCAAACCTGCTCCAAAAATTAAACTAGCTGAGGCAGCCAATTGACTAGCTCCTTTTTTCTCTCCTGAAACAATGCAAACATGCCCAAAAGAACCTTTATTCATATTTTGTTTGTTTCGATGTGGTATCTTAGAATCTTCTTTCTGCAATAAAAAAATATTTGTTTCTCCTTCATATATGTCAATTGGAAGAGGTAGCCTTTTAAGAATAATTTTCCCAACATAATCTTTTGCAAAGCTGGAAAAAAGTTGAGCCCTTAAAGCACCAATACACACTGTCAAATCTGCCTTAAAACACATTGATTTTGGCATGCCTTCCATATCAAGACCTGAAGGAACATCACAAGCAATTTTATAAGCATTAATTTCATTCATTTTTTTTAAGATTGGAAGAAATTCTGCCCTCACATCTCCCTTAAAACCTGTTCCAAAAAGAGAGTCAATTAAAATATCACAATTATCTTCTATATTAGTTTGTGTTTTAATACTCAAAAGGTCTAATCTTTCTTTTTGTAGTTGGCACATTTTAGATTTAGGAGGAAATGGCAATACTGTTATGACATTAAAATCATCTTGCAAAAGCCTTGATAAAGCTAAGCCATCCCCACCATTGTCTGATTGTCCTGCAATAATTTGAATAGTCTTTTTTTTAAGTACTGTTGGCAAAAAACCTTCAATATAGGTTTGATAAAAATCTTCATTGCTATATGCTATTTCTTTTATTGTTTGGGCTAGCCCTGAGCTAGCTATTTCCATTAAAATATTTGAATCACAATGGTATGAGTTTATAGCTTTTTCATCATGAGTTTTTAATTCTTGAAAAACTTTAAGCATGAAAGCCTCCTTATGTCTGATTGTGTTTATAGATAAACATATTCAATATAAAAAAAATGTCAATATACATAATTATAAGTATAGTTAGACAAATATAGTATGTTCTAATATAATAGAAGCGAAGTAATTATGTTTGTAGTAAATATTATAATAGTCTTGAATGTTCTTATCTTAAAAAACACTTATACAAAATCTTTAGAAAATTATCACTACATTAAGAAATGTTAGCATAGTACATTAGCTAATGTACTGCCCCCAAATCGCTCGATTTCGCTACCCCAAATCGAGCGACTTCGACATCGCAAGTCGATCGGTTTGCATATGCGAGATCGTTCGACTTGCATACGTAAGATTGTTAAGTTTCACATAATAAATAGCCTTTTATATCTATATAAAGAATTCTATAGTTTATTACACTAGTTTTTGAATTCAATGTACAATTGACAATTAATGCCTATATTCATAGAATGGAGGAAATGGATTAGGGGGA
>CAUUAF010000088.1:0-7089 GCA_963543085.1 uncultured Treponema sp.
CCACAGCAACATTCTTATGGTTTGAACGTCTTGCTGTGAAGGGCATGATATAAATGGGGTCGTATCTACGTAAGTATCCATACAATGAGTTTCTTTGCTACTAAATGTTATAAGGAGATGCTGATTAAAATCAATTCATATGAGCATTTAATCAGCGTTAGTCTAGTAGCTACGCTGGCGGTAGCTCATCCCTTTCTCAAGTTGCCATAAGTTACACTTGGATGGCAACTTATCGACTTGAAAAGCTCGAAGAGATAGATTAAGGATTTATAGGAGATATGCGATTAATTCGCTTTTGAATTAATCAGTGGCTCCTTAAGTTTTTAACTAATCAGTGTCTTTTTAACTTTGGTTTTTTAGCTTTTTGATTTTAGTTTAAACTTCCATTCAACGCTATCTGTAGCACCATCCTTTGCTTCAAATCTGATTGTAACATCTTTTCCTTCTGGTGTGAGTCCATCTATAGTTTTTGTCAGTCGCCACTCCATTACTGTGTATTTTTGGTAATATTTAAACTCTTCATCTGTTGCCTTAACACCGTTTATCTTAATCTCTTTTAGCAAAAAGTTTTTTTCATGTTTTGAAAGAGATATAAGAAGTTCTGCACTGTTTCCTTGCACCACATATTCTGCTCCACTAGTTGTAAGTTTGTCTAAAAAACTTTCTTTTGGTAAGTTTGTGTCATTACCAATACTCTGAAACTTAGGTGTAATTTTTGGATTTTCATTAGAGCCTTTTATCTTAAACTTCCACTGTCCATTAGAGAAAGCACCTTCATTATCGGGTTCAAATTTCAATGTTACTTGTTGTTCTGTATCATTGACAGCTACACTAAGGCGTACTTCGTATACAATGCCTTGTTTGGTTTTAATTTCTTGAATCTGATCATCTACAGCCACAACAGGAGAAGCACTTGCAATTTGCATTGTAACTTTCTTAGGTTTTTGCCTAAAAAAGATTCTGGCATCTAGTCTATTTGTTTTGATGGTGTGCGATGGATTATTACCTTTTGTAATAGCATCTTTGAAGGTTTTAGGAAGGAAGTACCAGTCTATATCGTTGATATCCAAAGAATCAGGATAGAATTCAGGTGGCACTTTGTAGACTAGCTTAAACTTCATGGTGGTTTCTTTATAGAAGTTGGTATCTTCTGCTTTAGGGCTTACCACTATTGTTATTTCTTTGCCATTAGTTTCGTCTACAGCAATATTCTTTACCTCAGCAATAAATATAGTGCCTTTGCTTGTTTGTTCTTGCTTTAATTCATTTTCTTTTATTTCTGTGTCATTTATTTTAACACTTTCTACTTCTTTAAGAAGCTTCACGCTAACAATTGCAGTCTTGCCACATTCAATTTCTGCAAGTTCTGAACCAAACAAGTTTGTAAAAGCTTTTGGATCTTTTTTTTCGTTTGTTATATTTGTGTCATTAACCAGCACTTCCTCGATGAAAGCGTCTGCTTTTGTTTCTAAACATTTAATCTTGAAGTTAAATTCTTCGGTTGCAAGCCAAGGCTCTTTGGGTTCATCATTTTCCCATTCACTATTGCTAACTATCACTTTTACATCAGTTATTGAACCAAGTTTTTCAAACAATATACCACCTCTACCATATCCTTTATAGTAAGCAGTTGAAAAATGCTTGGCATTTTCACCGTTATATAAAACAGTCTTCCAAGGGATAGTTCGAGAGATAAAAACAATAAAAGCTTCATGACCCGCTATGTTTAATGTAACATCTTCGTGTTTTATTATTTTCATGCTTGTTTTAAGGTCTGTAGTGGTGTTTTTTCCATTAAGCCTTGCTCCAAAAAAACCTACAGCATGAACCATCATCATAACATTCACTTTATAACTTCTTTCTTTGCCATCTTTAGATACTTTGATGATAAAGTTTTTTTCTAGGTCTTTTTTATTTGGTTGCAGTATTTTACCAAATTTAACTTTGTTAGCTTTCAATGCTGTTTTTAGTTCTGCGTCGTCTGTTATATAATCTATTGTTGAACCTTTTATATCGGTTCCAACTTTTATGTCATATTCAAAACCATCAATTTCTAGTGGCACAGGAATTTCTATAATCTTTTCATCAGCAGAATCATATTCCACAATGCCTTCTCCCTCTTTTTTATGAGGTCCTACAGCGATGGAAGTAATCTTTGGCACACCATCTGAAGGTGGTTCGTCTTTTGTTATTTTGAGTTTATATTCTTTTGTGGCAGAATCTTTTTTTACTGTAATAGCAAGAATATTCTCGCCTGTTTGTAATGTCCATTTGCCTTTTTTTGTTGTTTCATCATATGTTTTTAAAGCTGGTGTAAAGCTTAATGAGGCATTATTAGGATTAGTTGCAAACTCAAGAGCAATTGTTGCCTCAGTGGTACTTCCTGCATTCATTTCATCTAGCACTTTAATTGAATTAGTTCCAACCTTTACACTACTAAGAGTTACGGTATCTATTTTTGGCTTTTGATTTCCTCCTGCATCGTGTTTACAAGAAGCAGATGTTATAAATAGAGAAAGAATTATTGCTACAAAACTCACTTTTCTAAAGAATGAGCTTTTTTGCATTCCATATAGTTTCTTTTTCATAAAAAAACCTCCTTATTAAAAATTAACGGGATGTGGCTACGAATGTAGCCACATTAAAAATAATTTTCCTCAATTTAAGCAGGGCATAAGCCCTGCATTTTTTAGAGGTTTCTCACTACAATCAAAACATTAGTCTTCCATCTTTATCTTAACTGTGTATACAAAAGCTTCTTTATTTGAGTTTGTATGCAATAGTCTAAATTTTATTTCTTTTTCATCATTTTTATTCATACCGTCAACGTTTAAAGATGTTTTAAACTGATCTTGATAGTCATTTAATTCACTAAGTTTTTCAAATTTAGATTGCCCTTCGTTTACAGCTTCAAGGTCAACCTTATAGCCATATTCTTCTTTCCAAGGAGCAAAGATCATATGAACAGTATTTTTCTTTACTTTCTTTTTGCTTAAGATTATTTCACTGTAAGCGGCATATCCATCGTTTGCGTGAGAAATTTTGTTGTAACCCCAAAATAACCCCACTGGGTTGATCTTTAGTTTATATAATCCATATGTAGAATCTTTTGTTCCATCTTTGGCAATGCACCATAGTTTTATCATTGTGGGCTTATTCTCAAATGGAGTTATGCTACCAGTGAGTTTATGAGTTCCTGTCTCTCTAGTCAGAGATATTTCAGCTTCTCCCGCTATGTCAGCACCTGTTAGCCAATCCACTCTTGCAGCTTTAACTGTAGATTCTTTACTCATTGTGTACACAGTAAGGTCTATTTTTGTTACTCCATAGTCTATTATATCTCTGTCTGCTTCTATACCTTCTTTGAATGTTGGTTTTGCAATTATTTTTGGCTCTCCATTAGATAGCACAAACGAAGCATTGCTATCGCCTGCTACCATGCCTTTTAGCTTATATGTCCATCTAACAGTAGCAAACTTTGATGTGTCTTGAGGCACAACTTCTATTATCCAATCTTCAAATTCAGCTGTAGAAATTTCTATATCTTTAAGTGCTACGTAGAAAGGATTATCGAATTCATCTTTTTGTTCTTCAATTGTTACCACATCTGAATCTTGTAGGGTTGGTCCTTTGCCTATCCTAACTTGTTTCATTACGTTATGTTCTGATTGGAAGGCAATAGTAGCAACATCTTTATTCAAAGTTGCTTTATAGCCATTGGGCTTTGCTTCACGGTCTAAGAAGAAACGATATGGGTTTGGCATTTTAAGGTCGTCTAGTATTTTTATTTTGAATTTATACACTAATGGAGAATAATCTTCGCTGTTTGGCACTATTGTTGCAGTAATTGTGTGTTCTTGAGGAGCTTTGGAAACATTTTTAAATGTATACTCTGCTTGCGAGAAAGGATTAGCTTCTTCTGTTTTTTCTTCACCATCATCAATCTTAAACTTTACTTCTTTTAGGTATTGATCATCTAATGCAGTAAAAGATACTTCCACATTTTTGCCATAAAGCTCTAGCATAGGCTCAGTATTTTTCTCAAGACCTTTTAAGAATTCTTCGGGGAAAGGAAGATTATCACCACCATAGTTTGCCACAACCATTGCAATATATTTTCTAGGAATATTGGGCTTTGTAGTAGCTCCCGACTTTAACTTAAATGTCCATGTAAGATTTTCTGCAACATTGGTTTTGCCAATAAATTTAATTTCAACTGGTTTCCAATCTGTTTTGAGTTTTTCTATATTTTTCCTTAACATCCAAACTATTTTGTCGTTAAATGCTTCACGTTTAAACTCTTCATCTGTTACTTTAACATTATCTATTTTAAGTTCTTCCAGCAAAAAGTCGTGTTCATATTCTGAAAGATAGATTACTAAGTCTGCAGAATCTCCTTGCACTTCATATTCAGCCGTACCAGGTTCTAGTTTGCTTAAAAAGTCTTCTGTTAAATTTTCGTCTTTAGCAAGTGATTCGAATTTAGGAGTAATCTTTGCCTTAGTAGCAGTGCCTTTTATTTCAAACTTCCATTCTCCATTAGAGAAAGCTCCTTCATCTGCAGGTTCAAACGTTAATGTTACTTGCTTTTGAGTGGCATCCACAGCTCCACTAATGTTCACTTTGTATATATCATTATCATATTCATCTTTTGTTTTTATAATCTCAGTGGATGGAACTTCAGACTTTGTGCCAGCAATATCCATCGTAACTTTTTGTGGAGGACTATCAAAAACGAAATGCATTGCCAGACAATTTGTTTTAACGGTGTATAGAGGGTTATCATTGTTTTTAAGAGCTTCATCAAATTTAGATGGAATATTTTGATATTCAACTTCGTTAATTCTATAGCTTATAGGGAACAATTTTGGTGGTGCTTTGTAGTTTAGGTTGAATTTCATAGTGGTTTCTCTATAGTTGATATCTTCTGCTTTGGGGCTTACCACTATTGTTATAGGTGTGGATGTTCCATCATCTTTTACTAATATATTTTCTAACTTAGCACGATATCCTACAACCAAATTATTATCTTTTACTTCTTCTAGTGCATTTTCTAAGATTTCTTGATCGTTTATTTGAACTTTTGCTACTTTTTTAGAAAAATCTATAGCAATACTTGCTCTTTTACCAGAGTTAATTTCTGGAATTTCTGAGCCAGAAGCGAACAAATTAGCAAAAGCATTTGGATCTATATCCTCATCTGTTATGTTGTTATCATTAACGAATACATTTTTGATGAAAGCATCTGCCTTGCTACTACAAGTGATGGTGAATTCAAACTCTTCAGTTGCAAGCCATGGCATTTTAGGCTTTCCATTTTCCCACTCGCTATTGCTGATGATTACTTTTACAGGTATTGGTTGCCCATCTGTAGTAAGTGGGAGAGCTTTTCTAAGCTCACTTTTAAAATTAATTTTTGAAGGTGCAACCTTAGCATTTTCGTTGTTGCATAAGAGTGTTTGCCATTCTGCAATTTGACTAATAAAAATAACCGTAGCATCAGAGCCAACTAGTTCTAAGTTAACATCTTTTTCGTGTCTTAGTATTTTTTTGATTGTCTCGAGCTCTGCATTAGTGCTTTTTCCCATATATCTTGCAGCATGGAAACCTGCAGCATTGACCATCATTAAAACTTTAACTTTATATTCACTAGTCTGTCCATCTTTAGAGACTTTAACACTAAATTCCTTATATAGATCGTCTAGGTTCTGTACCTTACCAAATTTGACCTTATTATTTAATAGAGCTGGAGTCCATTCAACTTGTACACCTTCCATGCTGGTTTCAACTGCTACGTCAAACTCTTTACCATCAAGATATGTTGGCACAGGAATCTCAATAACTTTTTTATCACTATCATTATATTCCACAATGCCTTCGCCTTCTTTTTTATGAGAACCTACGGTAATAGAAGTAATCTTTGGCACCGGTTTATTTCTAGTTATTTTGAGTGTGTAGCTTTTGCTTTTGCTATCTTTTGTTACCGTGATGATGAGAGTGTTCAAACCATGCTCTAAATTCCATTCTCCTGTTGCAGAAAGAGCTGGAGTTGTGGTTACTGTGCTACCTGTAGGTGCCACTTCGTATTCTAGCTTTACTTTCTCTTTGACTGTGTTTTCGGCTACTATTTCGTCTTTGATTGGTGTTATTGGAGCGTTGTCCACTTTTAACGACGTGAGTATAGGTTCATCTTCAGCTACTCTTTTCATTTTTAGGGTATACTCTTTTGTTTTGTTATTTTTGGCAACTGTTATTTTTATAGAGTTGTCTCCCATATTAAGAGCTAACTTGCCTTTCTTTGTTGTTGCATCGTATGTTTTTAGATTAGGCGTAAAAGTGAGTGTTGCGTCAATAGGATTGCTTGCAAATTCTACGTCAACTTCTGCTTTTTGTGTGCTTCCTGCATCCATTATGTCAGCTACTTTAATTGAATTAGTTCCAACCTTTACACTACTAAGAGTTACGGTATCTATTTTTGGCTTTTGATTTCCTCCCGCACCTCCGTCTGCATCGTGTTTACAAGAAGCAGATGTTATAAATAGAGCAAGAATTATTGCTACAAAACTCACTCTTCTAAAGAATGAGCTTTTTTGCATTCCATATAGTTTCTTTTTCATAAAGAAACCTCCTTACAAATATATTTATTCCGATTATGGAACGTAAAATCATAAACGAGAGTAAAAACACATTTTTTGTGAGAGTGAGTAAAACTATGCGAAGGCGACAGAAGTGTTGCCAATAGATATAACGAATTATTACATGTCGGAGGGGGGGGGACGAGGGTGTTAATGAAATTATTTATTAAAACGTAGCACGTTACAGCTATACGTAACATAACTACATGATATTATACAATCTTTAAGGAAATGTCAAAGTATTTGAAAAGGTATGAGATTAATTCGAAAGTGGTGGATACTTCTAGCGTAGCTACTAGGCAAAACATCTTTTAAATGTATAGCATAGAAGCTATGCTAGCAGTACGTCTCAATGCTACGTTCATACATTCCTAGCTTTAATTCATGCGTTTCCTTAAACTACTTTACTAATATATCAAAAAATGATATTACAATGAAGATTATTGTCATTAAG
>CAUUAF010000089.1:0-6943 GCA_963543085.1 uncultured Treponema sp.
TGTATAAAATAGAGGATGGACTTATAAAAATTATTCAATGCAAAAATCATTTCCCAAAAATTTAGACTAATATCTCCTTAACTAAATTAGAAAAATAATATATCCTTATAGGAGTGAGTTTTCCTCACATAGAAGTTTAGATTTTAGTAAATTTATTTATGTTATCTGTACAAAATTTGAGTTTTCGCTATGATGCTTATTCTAAATATATACTTGAAGACATCTCTTTTGAAGTGAAAAAAGGGGAGTATGTTTCTGTAGTTGGAGAAAATGGTTCGGGTAAAAGCACACTTGTGCGTCTCCTTTTAGGACTATTAAAGCCAACAACCGGTGAAGTTCAACAGAGAGCTGGTAGCATAGGCTATGTTCCGCAAAAAAAGATTAATCTAACACATTTTCCTCTCACAGTGTTTGAGCTCCTTGATAGCTATAGAAGAGTGCTAAAAGTGAAAGATAGGAATACCGTGTATAACATGCTGGAAGAAGTAGGTCTTTTAGGCTTTGAAAAGAAACTAGCTGGGGAGCTTTCTGGCGGACAATTACAAAAGCTATATATTGCACGAGCTTTAATTAACAATCCTGAATTATTGATTTTAGATGAGCCATCTACAGGAATTGATGTTAAAGGACAAAGGGAAATATACACAATATTAAAGCGTCTAAATGAACAAGCGAAGATAACAATTGTTTCTGTTGACCACAATTTAGACGCAGCAGTTGCTAACTCAACTGTAATCTTCCATATAGCTAACGGAAAAGGACATTTTTGCAATCCTAAAAAATACGCTGTTGAAGCTGTTCCTTCAGACTTTTAACATAAGGGGGATGAAATGTTAAAATATGCTTTTATGCAAAATGCTTTTATAGCATCGTTTTTTATTGCTATATTATGCCCTCTTATTGGTATATTTTTAGTGTTACGTCATTATTCCATGATAGGAGATACCCTCTCTCATGCTTCGTTTGCAGGAGCGACATTGTCTATTTTGCTAGGAGTGAATCCTGTTCTAGGCTCTTTTATTTTCACATCTCTTTCTGGTGCTTTTATAGAAGCCCTGCGTTCTCACTTAAAAGAACACACTGATTTAATCTTGTCTATCGTGCTTTCTCTAAGTGTTGGAATTATGATAACTCTTATAAGTAGTGGGCTTGTGAGAGTGAATGCAGAAAGTTATCTTTTTGGTAGCATTCTCACCATTACCAGAACAGATGTCATAACAGTTGGAGTATTGAGTATTTCTTCAATTTTTCTTTTAATTTTGATGTATCATAAACTTATTTACATCGTCTTAGATGATGAGATTTCTCGTGTTATGAAGATTAAGGTACGTCTTATAAACTATGTGTTTTCTATTCTTGTTGCAGCGGCTGTTTCAACAGCCCTAAAAATTGTGGGAATGCTGGTCTTAACTTCTATGATTGCTCTTCCCGTAGCTTCAAGTTTGCAATTCAGACAAGGTTTTAGGAACACTGTGATTATTTCTATAGTCATTAGTATTATAGACATAATGCTAGGTCTTGTTTGTTCTTATCACTTAAACGTTGCTCCCGGTGGTTTTACTGCAATAATATGTGTTGCAACACTTTTAATCATTATTATTTGTAAAAGTATTTTGGCATTTGTATTAAAAAGAAAATAAATAGTTTTCTTTTTGGAGGCAAGGTATATATTAATTTTTTAAGGAGTTATGTTATGAAACATTTTAAGTTTATTGTTTTAATTGGTTTTTTAGCTATTCTTTTTGCGTGTAAGCAAAATGGAGATGGGTATGAAAAAACCAAAACAACGCCAATTGAAAAAATTATAGTGCAAGATAAGACAATATCTCTTAATGCCGCAAATGAGAAAATAACGGCTACCATTCTTCCTTCTAATGCAAATCAGAGTGTTACATGGGCAAGCGAAGATGTTAATACTCTTGTTGTAGAAGCAGGTACAGGATTACTTACTCCTAAAAAGGCCGGAAAGGTGAAAGTAATTGCAACAAGCGTAAGTGACAGTACAAAAAAAGGAGAAGCAACTATCACAATATCTTCTCTAAATAGCTTTGAAATAACATTGTCCCAAACTAGCGTGTATTTTGGTGGCTCACCTACGACGTTAACAATCAAACCTACTCCTGCAACGGCACAAGATGAATTTATTGTGACAACTGAAAATACAGACTTAGAAATTACTAAAGCAACAGGCAATACTTTTACCATAGCTGTAAAAAACAAAAAGGCAAAAGGTGCTAAGGTGATGCTTAAAGTGAAGCCTAAAACTGCTTTAATATTTCAAGAAAAAACACAAGAGATTGAAATAAAAAGCATTGTGCCAGAAAGTATCAGTATTAAAGGTGAAGACAAAATGTATGTGAGCGAAGAACTTCAATTTAACGTCAAAATTGCCCCTAACTCTTCAATTATTGATAAAACTGTGAAATGGGAGATAGATTCATCTTACAATGAAAGTAATAAAATAGAAGCATTTTATTTTGAAATAACTGAAGATGGTAAGCTTAAAATGAAGTATAATCCTCATCAAGACAATAATTTTTATCATGGAAAAACACTTAGAATAAAAGCTACATCTTTAGCTGATGATAGCATAGTAGCAACCAAAGTTATTACGGTTTATAACAACGTAGCAACAATTGAAAGAATAAATCCTAAAGTGACTGAATGGGTGCATTGCAAAGAGAGCAATAATTTTGTGTATAATGGTAGTAATGAATTTGAAGTAAGTATACATTTTGCAGATGGTAAAAATATATATAAAAAAGTTTGCATAATAGAAAATCCTTATGCTTATATGTCGTCATCAAGACCTCTTGTTTCGGAGTACTTAGAAAAAACAATTTATGATCTTGATAACTCTACATCTGTTACACTTGTTGCAAAAAAACATACTAATGGACAAGAAAAAACTTTTTATATTTTTACAATAGACCCAAAAACCGAAAGACCTTCTCATCCATTTGAAATGCACAAGTTTAAACTTACTATATGGGCAGAGCCTACAGGAATTGAAATTTTAAAAGGAGGTACTGGCACTTTTGACATTGCTAAAAAAGATGACGGAAGTTATCATAGCATTAAAACTTTAACGACAGGCGAACATTCTTTTTATGCAAAACTTCTTCCTTTAGGGGCTACAAAACGAGAATGGTTAACTTATAAATTAGAAGATCCATCTAATAAGATAAAAAACATTGAAAAAGGCATTTTTAGTGCAGATGGAAATGAATACATATTTGAAATTAACTCTGGTTATGGAGCTATAAAGGAAGCAACATTTAAGTTTATGGTAAAAGTGAATCATAGACAGCCCACTCCAGCGATAGAAAAACATTTAACGATAAAGTATTTATAATCAATTTATTAAAGAGTATCTCTAAATACCAACAAAGGTTTTTAGAGATACCCATATTTTAATGCCTTCTAAATAGTACATTCTTTTCAACAATATTTATAATACCCCCTCTTATACACTTCATATTTAATCAAACATCTATTATAATGCAAACATAGTAAGGATATAACTTTATGTTTCTTAATGTAATAAGATATACCACTACTCTCGGGGGGGGGGTATCCACACAATGCCTAAAGAATGTAGACATATACGAAAAAGATAACCTAATAATAAAAGGGGATAATCTATTAGTTCTTCAAAAGCTCTTACTATCATTTAAAAACAAAATAAAATGTATATACATAGACCCACCATACAACACAGGAAGCCTCAATTTTGACTATAAAGATAACCTTGAAAGTAAAACCTATCTTTCTTGCATAGAAAAAAGACTCATAATCTCAAAAGAGCTTTTAAAAGAAAATGGAGTTATCTTTATTCAATGTGATGATAATGAAATGGCAGAACTCAAGATTCTTATGGATAGAATTATGGGAAAGAAAAACTTCATTGCTAACATAATCTACCTTAAAGGAAATGCACAAAATGATGCAAAGACAATTCAAAAAAATCAAGAATATATTTTAGTTTATGCAAAAGACATCAAAACAAGCCCTATAAAAAAATTGTTCCAAAAAAAAATAGTAAAAGTATACAAAGATGAAAAAATAAATAAGTTTTATTACGAAGGTTCTCATCTAACTATGGGAGGAAGTGAAGCAGGCGAATTAATAAAAAGACCTAACCTTGGCTACACATTCTATTTTAATCCAAAGACAAAAGATATAAAACCAATAATTGACTATGACAAAAGTCTCCTTTCAAAAAAAACTATCAATCAAAACATCTACAAAGACGACGAAAGCTTAATCACCCTTGGCTACTTACCTATTCGTCCTACAAAGATGGGAAACACTTATGGAAGATGGAAATGGAGCATAGAAAAAGCTAAAACTGAACTAGATAGAATACTCATAAAGAAAAGTAAAACAGGATATGCGGTTCTACGTAAAGAATGGATAGAAAAATCTGAAGTTAAGAAAAAGACTGATGGAAGTTTTTATGCTTGCATACAAAAAAAGCTTGCTCCAAAAAGCATAATTGATTTTGTTGGCAGTGGCGTGGGAACCACAGAAAATAAAATACTATTTGATGCAAAAACATTTAGCCTACCAAAACCTGAAAAATTAATATGGCACATAATAAATATTTCAACAGAAAAAGATGACGTAGTGCTAGATTTTTACTTAGGAAGTGGAACTACCTGTGCTGTAGCTCACAAAATGAAGCGACAGTATATAGGAGTAGAAAAAGAAAACTACATAAAAACAGTTGCAGTTTCTCGTCTTATAAAAGTGATTGAAGGAGAGCAAGGTGGCATTTCACACCTTGTTAATTGGAAAGGTGGAGGCTCTTTTGTGTATTGTGAAATTGAATAGAACAATATAAAAATCATAATATATGAAAAAAATCAACTATCAATTAATATTGCAAAAAACAAAAAAATCTGTTATTTATATGTAGAATATTTTGAAAATCATTTAGAGGACATTAGATAATGAAACTAATAAACCGCATTATATTAAAACTTATGAGTTTAGGCTTTTTTAATTGGCTATCTGATAAAACTTTTACTATTTGGAAATTTCGCATACTGCTTGGATACTCACCAAATTTAAAAGAACCTAAAACATTTAGTGAAAAACTAAACTGGTTAAAATTATACGACAGAAAACCAGAATATCAGACCTATGCAGATAAATATGATGTGAGAGCTTTTATAAAAGAGACTATTGGAGATGAATATCTAATTCCCCTTATTGCTGTTTATTCATCTCCTCAAGAAATAGAATGGGAAAAATTACCTAATAAGTTTGTGTTAAAATGTACAACAGGCTCAGGCGGAAATATAATTTGCAAGGATAAAACGAAATTAAACATAGAAAAAGCAACTAAGAAGCTCAATTCTTTTTGCAAACATAACTACTACTATGTAAATAGAGAGTCTCAATACAAAAATATCATTCCACGTATAGTATGCGAAGAGTTTATTTCTGAAACAAATATAACACCTGATGACTATAAGGTTTATTGCTTTAATGGAAAGGCTAAGCTACTAGAATTTCATATTGATCGCTTTGGAGGCGAAAATCATACTTGCGATTATTATGACGAGAATTTGAATAGATTAGATTTTACATGGGGAACAAAACCATCAAATATAGATTTGCCATACAGAGAGATTAGTGAAAAAATTATTAAACTTTCAGAAAAAATAGCTCAGAATATGGCTCATGTGAGAGTAGATTGGTACGTTGTAGATTCTCACATATATTTCGGCGAAATAACACTGCACAATGGTGGAGGTTATGAAAAATTTGATAGATATGAAGATGACCTTCTTTTAGGAAGTTATTTGACACTACCTTCTAAATAATTTCCTATATCTTTTGCATTATATATTCCTTTGTCAGTTGCAATGCCTTGTATCAAACAGGGAGGAGTGATGTCAAAAGCTGGATATAGTCCTTTCACTCCTTTCTCTGCAATTCTTATAGAAGCGAATTCTAGCACCTCATCTCCTTCTCTCATTTCTATTTTTACATCACCTATATTCTTGTGCTTAATGCTGGGAAAACCTATTGCATAGTATGGGATAGAATAATACGAAGCAACAATTGCAGTGTTGCATGTTCCAACCTTATTTACAACATAACCATCTTGAGTGATTACATCTGTGGCTGTAACAAAATAATTAATCTTTCTATTTGACATTAAAGATGAAGAAGAACTATCTGTAATTACTGTAGTTTCAAAACCTAAATCATTTGCTAAGCTTGCTGTAAGCCTTGCTCCTTGCATAAAGGGACGTGTTTCTTGACAAAAAATATTGACTTTCTTGTTATCGTTCTTAAAAGCTCGCAAAAAACCTGCAAAACATGTCTCGCCAAAACAGTGAGTAAGAAGTCCCATTTCATCTTCTACAAGATTTGCAAAGCATTCCCCTGCCCTTGCATTAATTTTATAGCGAATATTATTTAAGTGTATTGCATTTTGTTTTAAGCTTAAAATAATATCTTGACTCGAAGCTCCTTCTTCTATTAGCCTGCAAAACAGCTTGTATTGGCTATTTGCAAGAACTTCCATAGAGTCTTTTGTTGTGGGGCGAGCTTCTGTGATTGCTTTCATCGCTTCTCGCATACTCATGATGTAATCTTCTTTATTTTCTTTTTTATGTTGAAACGCTGCCAATGCCATGCCCATTACACACGCTGCAAAAGGTCCACCACTTTGAGTTACCATGTCTTTTATTGCTTTTGCAACATCTTGATATGTTTTGCAAACAACAAATCTTTTTTCACGTGGAAAAATACGCCTATCAAGAACTCTTAACGCCCCTTCTTCTTCATCAAACCATGCAACATTTTCATACTGCAATAAATAACCCATTCCTTCATCTTCACGTTTTTCAAAACTTGGCATAATAACCTCTTAGGCTCTTGACTAGCATCCTTTAAATATTTGCTTTATTATTTTTAATAAATC
>CAUUAF010000090.1:0-6919 GCA_963543085.1 uncultured Treponema sp.
TTTGTAATAATATGAAGGCAAAAACTACAATTTCAGCTATTGATGATGGTTGGAAAATTGAAGTTTCTAAATGAAAAAAGAGTATATTATTACTTTTCACACTCATTATGAGGCTATTCTTTGTAGGCGTAGCCTCGAATGCAAAGAGGGATTAAGCTTAGTAAAAATGATTCCTGTGCCTCGTGAATTGAGTTCTAGTTGTGGCACAGCAATTAAGATTGAAGCTGAATTCTCTTTTGATGTGGCTTTATTTTCTAGCATTGAGCATGATGAAGTTTTTTTGCTTGAGTCAGATGGTTATTCAAAAATTGAAGGTGTTTAACTAGTATTTATAAGGGAAAATGTTAGTTTATTTTTTTAGGAGACATTTATGTTCACTTTTTCACTTAAATGAAATCGTTGAAGCAGTAGCTTAAAGCAGGGGTCTGCTTTCTTGTATTATTTGTGGAAAGAGTGAGGTAATTATGAATTAAAATCTCTTGTGTCTTTCCACATACTTGATCGGTTATTTTTAAACCTTGTCAATTTTGTATTTTGATGGGGTTTTAGGAGTATGTATATGGCTGATAACAGAAAAATGTGGGAAGATCTTGGGATGGATCTTCAAACGCATGATATGCTTTGTGCAGTATTGCCACAGGCATTTGGAGACGTCTTTTTATCTCAGGCTAATAGACCTGAGAGCATGGACTATTTTAACATGGTTGTTGCTGACATTCATGGCATAAGACCTGCTGAATTAGTTGAGTTCCAAAAGAAAGGTGGAAAGGTTGTAGGTTCCTTCTGTATTCACGTGCCTGATGAGGTTGTGGTGGCTGGTGGAGCAATTGCTACAGGACTTTGTAGTGGCTCTCAGTTTTGGGTACCAGGTGGGGAAAAAGTCTTACCTACAGCTACTTGTCCTCTAATTAAGGCTTCACTTGGAGCTCGTTTTGATCGCACTTGTCCATTTTTTAGAATATGCGACTTATTCACTGGAGAGACAACTTGCGATGGCAAGAAAAAGGCATGGGAGATATTGGCAGAAGATGCTCCTATGTATATTATGGATATCCCACAAATGAAACGCCCTGAGGACTATGAAAAATGGGCAAGAGAAATCAAAAACTACATCAAACGAATTGAAGAATTAACAGGAAATGAGATTACAGAAAAATCTCTAAAAGACGCAATTATTCTTCTAAATAACAAGAGACGTGCATTGCAACGCTTAAATAATTTTAGAAAGTTAGAACACATTCCAATTTCTGGAAAAGATGTTCTACTAATCCATCAAATTGCTTTTTATGATGATCCAACACGCTTTACGATGATGGTTAATAAACTTTGCGATGAGCTTGAGAAGCGAAAAAATGAAAAAATTGGTGTTTTTGAAAAAGGAGCTAAGAGAATCCTTTTGACAGGTACTCCTCTTTCTATTCCAAACTGGAAAATGCACCATATTATTGAAACTTCTGGTGGAGCTGTTGTTTGCGAAGAGATGTGTACAGGCATTCGTTATAGCGAAGCTTTAGTTGAAGAAACTGGAAATACTATTGATGAGATGGTGAATAATTTGACTAATCGTTATCTAGGACACATCAATTGTGCATGTTTTACACCAAATAAAGCTCGCATTGGAGATATTATTCGTCTTGCAAAAGAATATAAGGCGGATGGGGTTATCGACCTTAACTTAAAGTTTTGCAATATCTATGATACAGAAGGCTATTTCGTTGAAAAAGAATTGCAAAAAGCGGGAATTCCTTGCCTCGGCATTGAAACAGACTATACTGACGAAGATGCACAGCAATTAAAAACTAGAATTGGTGCTTTTATTGAAATGATTTAAGTTTTACTTAGAGAGGTGCTTAGCACCTCTCTTCAAGAGGTTTATACTCTATGAAAAATTATTATGTTTTGTTTGATAATTCTAAAACTGCGTGTTCTCTTTATTCTGAAATAAAAAAGCAAGGCATAAAATGCACTCCTAGTCCAACTCCACGTCAAGCTGATGCTTGTTGTGGAGTGAGTATTCTGTATTATAAAAGTAGTGATAGGAGCATTATAGAAGATGTTTCAAAACAAACAGGACTTTCTATACAACGCTTTTGGGAATGTGAAAATGAAGATGATCCTAAAAGAAATAAGTTTTGCTAGAGTTCCTCTTATTAAATAGTTTATCAAAAATTGTTTTTAGGAAATAAATATGAACAAAGAAAAATTTCCTTTGCCTAAAGCTTTTGAAGAGTTTAGTGAGGCAAGACGTGCAGGTTTTATCAAAATGAAAAACCTAAAAGACAGTGGTGCAAAAGTAGTGGGGGTGTATTGTACTTACACTCCTCTTGAGTTAATTTATGCAGCAGGGCTTGTTCCTGTATCTTTGTGTTCTTCTAGTAATGATGCGATTAGGCATGCAGAAATTGACTTACCAAAAAATTTGTGTCCTCTTATTAAGGCTAGTTATGGTGTTGCTGTTAGTGACACTTGTCCATATTTTTATTTTGCTGACTTGATTGTAGGAGAGACAACTTGTGATGGCAAGAAAAAGATGTATGAACTGATGGGAAAAATTAAAGACACTTATATTTTGCACTTACCACAAAATTATAATGATGAATATTCTTTCAAATTATGGGTAAATGAACTTTATAAATTTAAAGCTGAACTTGAAAAAAGATTTGGAGTGAGTATTACAGAAGAAAAACTTAAAGAGGCAATTAAAAAAGGTAATGCGGAAAGAGAAAATTTGAGAAACTTCTTTGAACTAGGTTGTCTTAATCCACTTCCATTAAGTGGTGCTGACATGAGTGCAATTCAAGAAGGTTTTAGTTTTAATTTTGAAAGAGAAAAACGAAATGTTGACTTAAAACTTAAAACAAAAGAGATATATGAAAAATGGGAAAAAGAATTAAAAGGCACTAAATCAAAGCGGCCTAGAATCTTAATTACAGGTTGCCCTGTTATAGGAGTGAGGGAAAAAATACTAAAAACAATTGAGAGGTCTGGTGGGGATATTGTGGTTTATGAAAATTGTAGTGGAGTGCGAGAAAAGATGGACTTGATTGATGAGAGTATTGACCTTATGGAAGCTATCGCAAGAAAATATCTTAATGTATGTTGCTCTGTGATGAGTCCAAATCCAAAACGTTTTAATGAGTTAGACACCTTAATTGATGAATATGAAGTTGATGGAGTTATAGAAATAGTTTTGCAAGCTTGTCATACATTTGCAATAGAAGCTACATCGGTTCATAAATTTGTCTCAGAAAAAAAAGGTAAGCCATATATGTATATAGAATCAGACTACTCAATGGAAGATTCTGGGCAAGTTTCAACTAGAATTGAAGCCTTTATGGAGATATTGTAGGAATAAATAATTGGAGATGGCATAATGTATTACATAGGCATAGATATTGGTTCTACTGCGAGCAAAACAGTGATTATGGATGGAGAAAAAAAGAATATTTTATACCAAAAGATTGTTCCATCTGGTTGGAATAGCAAAGAAACTGGCTTGCATATTTTAGAATGGGTTAAAGAAGTATCAAAAGATGAAGATTTTGCCATAACTGCTACAGGTTATGGAAGAATTAGCGTACCTTTTGCAGATAAGACTGTTACTGAAATTACATGTCATGGGAAAGGTGCTTATTTTCTATGTGGAAAAGACATAACGGTTATAGATATTGGTGGACAGGACACAAAAGTTATTGTCTTAAAAAATGGGCAGGTTGTTGATTTCATTATGAATGACAAATGTTCTGCAGGGACGGGTAAGTTTTTAGAGATTATGGCAAATCGTTTGGGCTTAAATTTAGAAGAGATGTTTAACTTTGCAAGAGAAGGAAAAGACATTAACCTTTCTTCTACTTGCACTGTTTTTGCAGAGTCAGAAGTGATTTCATTGATGGGAAAAGGGACACCTAGAGAAGATATTGCAAAAGGTGTTATAAACCAAATTGTTTCAAAAGTGAGTTCGTTGGTGAATAGAAAACCTCCAGTAGATGAATATTTTTTAACAGGAGGCTTTAGTAAAAGCTTTTATGTTATTAGCGAGATAGAAAAAAAATTGAAGAAAAAAGTTTTTAGTAATGAAAATGCAGTTTATGCTGGGGCTATAGGAGCTGCTCTTTTAGGCTGAGAAAATGATAATTGATAAAGATTTTTTGGTGGAATTGCGTCGCAATGCATATGTTGAATGCACTGAAAATTATTTAAGCACTAATACAATTGTAGGTATTTTTGGTGATGATCTGCCCGAAGAGTTGTTTTATGCTTGT
The DNA here is from genome assembly GCA_963543085.1 of uncultured Treponema sp. Taxonomy (GTDB): domain Bacteria; phylum Spirochaetota; class Spirochaetia; order Treponematales; family Treponemataceae; genus Treponema_B. The sequence continues at coordinate 4,263 of CAUUAF010000090.1, forward strand.
GGTACTGTTCCTATCCCAATTGAAGGAGTTGACTCTCATATTTTTAAGTTTGGAAAAGATGGGGAATGGGCTGGTCTTTGTGATGTTATTAAAAGTACACTTATATATCTTACAACACAAAAATGTCCTATTTTGTATTCTTGTAAGATGTATGTTTTAGAAAATGTTTGTGTTAATTTTACTAACGCATTAAAAGCAAATACCGAGAAACCTGTTTTAGTATATGATGAAGAAGATTGCCTTATTAAAACTCTTTGTGAAGTTTATGGCACTCATTATGATGAAAGTTTAAGGCAAAGTGCAAAATGTGATTTAGACTACATCAAAAATGTTTTAGAAAAATTAACCTATTATTCTAGTCTTAGCACAGAAGAACTTTTTTTGCTTGAGTTTTATTCAAAGTATATGACTAGTCTTTCTGATAGAAAAAAATATTTTGAAGCACTTGAAAGAATGATAAGTTTTAATAAAGAAAAAAACGAGGTCAAAGAGATTTTAAGTCTTTGTCCTCGTGGAAACTATAAATCTATTTGTGAAGGAGCTCCTAACACTCGAATAACTCGTGTATTTGACGTTGCCAACTATGGCTATGCAAACTGTATCTATGCGTGTAACAAAGAAAAAAACTATTCAACCTTTTGATATTCTTTTTGAAGAATATTTAATAGGGATAATATTTTATTTATGCTGGAAAGTTCAAGTTTGTATGCATAAGACGATGTTGAGATGCTCCCATCTATAAATTCTATTTCTATTAATGGATTATCAAAATCGTTTATTGAAAAAGAAATTGCAAGGCGATTAATGCTGTCAGAAGAATAACCTAACCCACCTATTATGGCTCCAGTGTCTCCTGCTAAAAACTTACCCATATATGCGGCACTTAAATTTGGAACGCTGTGGTGACCATCTTTTATTAATTTAAAACTATTTATTTCTGTGATGTGGTAGACTTTTTCGCTCTCATCATATTTAGTACTTAGTCCTAAATATCCCGTTTTTGATATTGTGATAAAATAGCCAGTAGCACAAGAGAAAAATTCTGCATTTTTAAATCTTTCGTCTTCTGCGTGCTTGGCTTCCAAAGCTTTTTCTTTTTTCCCTTCAGGGGATTCCCAGTATTCTTTTAATGGGTCTCTTTTCTTGATTCGTACAAGTTGCCAAATCAAAAGTCCTATTATAATTGAAGCAGGAATAATTAGCATTAAAAGATCATTCATAGCTTCTTCAGTTTGATATAAATACCAAAAACTATTCCAATTCATACTATCTCCTTGCATTGCAAATCTGGTGACTATTCTATGGTATATTTTTTAAGTTTTCAAGTTTTTATCAAATTTTGAAATTTTAAGCCTATGTAACATAGTTATTTAAGATATTGTTTAGAAATTATCGTAGGAGAAGCGTATGACTCAAGAAGAAAGAAGAAAGTATTTAATTTTAGAATTGATTAAAGAAAATAAGAATTATGCTGATGTTTGTATACCAAAAGATGAGATAAGTCAAAAACAATTGTTAAGGACTTTATTTAATGTTCGCCTTCCTTCTCCAATAAGTGATAGCTTTCTTAAAGTGCAAGATGAGTATTTAAGAGAAGAGATTAGAAAAAAAGGGATTGTAGATTGGAAGGAGATTCCAGAACTGCAAAGACATATTCATTTGTGGAAAGGGGATATTACAAGGCTTAATACTGATGGGATTGTTAATGCTGCAAACGATGCTTTGCTTGGTTGTTTTGTGCCAGGACATGATTGTATAGATAATGCTATCCATACTTTTGCAGGTGTGCAACTAAGAAATGAATGTGATGAAATTATGAAAAAACAAGGACATCCAGAAGAAACTGGTAAGGCTAAAATTACTAAAGCCTATAATCTTCCTTCTCGTTATGTGATTCATACAGTGGGACCTATAATTGGTGGCAATGTTAGTATTGAAGATTGTGACTTATTAAAATCTTCATATATTTCTTCTCTTAAATTAGCAGATGAGGCAGGGCTTAAAAGCATTGCATTTTGTTGTATTTCAACAGGAGCTTTCTTTTTTCCGCAAGAAGAGGCAGCAAAGATTGCTATTGAAACAGTTAAGGGGTATTTGGAAAACACAAAGACTGATATTGATGTAATATTTGATGTTTTTGGAGAGAAAGATGAAAGAATATATCGAAAACTACTTGAGTAAATTAATTGAAAAGATTGAGAGTGTAGATGCTATTTTAGTTGGAATTGGTGCAGGAATGTCAACAGCCTCAGGTTTTGAATATTCAGGTGCAAGATTTGAAAAGTATTTTTCTGATTTTAAGGAAAAATATGGTATTAATGATATGTATGAAGGAGGTTTTTATCCTTTTCTTAGCTTAGAAGAATATTGGGCTTGGTGGTCTCGCCAGATATATTATAATAGATATGAGGTGGTAGTTGGAAAGCCATATAGTGACTTATTCGAAATATTGAAAGATAAAAATTATTTTATTTTGACAACAAATGTTGATCATCAAATACAAAGAGCAGGTTTTGATAAGGATAAACTTTTTTATACTCAAGGTGATTATGGTTTATGGCAGTGTTCTACACCTTGTCATAATAAAACATATGATAATGAAGAAAAAGTGAGAGAAATGGTTAAACAGCAAATGGATATGAAGATTCCAGCCAATC
>CAUUAF010000091.1:0-6840 GCA_963543085.1 uncultured Treponema sp.
AATAATCGTGTTGTGTTTATCACATCTAAACCTTCTGAAAGTGTTTTAAAAGCCTCTAATGCCAGCATGATAACTAACAAAAATCTTATAGAAAACTGCATTTTTCACACAGTGCGAAAAGTTATTGAAAGCACATGGATAAATGATAGAGACCAATATCTATATCCTAATAATAAGTGGGAAGCTGACGATGAGTTTAAATCTGATTGCTTAATTTATTCACTTTTTGCAGAATCAAATACAATCAAAGCAGAACATGGAATAAATCATTGGATACCATTTAAAAGGGAAGAAGTGGGTTGCAAAAAGACATTTAAGTCTAATTTTATGAGCAATTTTTTGCAAAGTATAAAACTTTCTAATGCCTCTAAAGTTGTGTATACTTCAGCACTAGAACTATGGACATATTACCACAGCCAAAAAAAAGCAACCCCTGATGCCTCGTTTTATGATATTCGTCTATATTTTCAAGGTGAAGAAAATGGAAAAATGAATAGCACTTCTGATAATGAAGTCTACAATGAACTCATTATAGACTTACGAAACAAAATGAAACTGCTAGCAAAAGAGATTACACCCAAAGTGTATAAATATGGTTTTTTAGTTTAGGCAACTTTAGAATAATCTTCCTTAAATTTTTGCATTTATGCTTTAAGAGTTGGAGTGTAGCCTGCGTCTTTAATAATAGCCATTACCTCATCTGCATTACTTGCCCCTTCAATTTCAACTGTTTTAGTTTCTAATTCAATTGAAACTTTTGCATTTGGTAGCTTTTCATTCAAAGCCTTTTCAATTCTTGCCACACAATGCTTACACGAAATATCTTCCACAAAAAATTTCATAACCTGTCCTCCTGTATTATTTAATTTATTAACTATGGGTTCGTTAGGCAAAATAGCACAACTACCCACACTTCTGCCCTTAAAACCATTAATTCTCAAAGCATTAAGAACAACGCTCACAGATGAAAAACTCATAGCTAATGCAGCAAAAGAAGGAGATAAATGTATTCCAAACGGAACCAAAATTCCTGCAGCAATAGGAATGCAAAGAGAATTATAAAACAATGCCCAAAATAGATTTTCTTTTATAATCTTCATCACATATTTACTAAGGCGTAGAGCATCAACCAATGTTCTCAAATTTCCATTCATTAAAATAATATCTGCAGATTCAATAGCAATATCTTGCCCTTTTCCAATAGCTACTCCCACATCAGCTTTTGCAAGAGAAGGAGCATCATTAATACCATCACCTACCATAGCAACAACAAGACCTTCTTCTCTAAGCTTACTAATCACATCAACTTTTTCATTCGGCATACAAGAAGCAAAAACAGTTTCAATCCCAACTTCTTTTCCAACCTTTATTGCAACCTTCTCATTGTCTCCTGTTAGCATAATAGGCTTTATATTCAATGCCTTTAATTCAGTAATAGAACTAACTGCCTCCCCTTTTACCTTATCAGAAATAGTTATCATTCCTATAATTTTTCCATGCTTTTCAAGCTCAGAAATTGCAACAAATAAAACTGTATCCTCTGTCTCAATATCTTCATCACAGTTAAAATCTTTCATAAAATTCATGTTGCCAATGAGAATGGTCTTGTCCCCTACCCTTCCCTTAACACCTTTTCCAACTAGGCTTTCAAAATCTTTCACTTCTAGTTTTTTTATGTTTCTTTTTTTTGCCTCATTTATAATGCTAAAAGCTATTGGATGTGATGATTTTTCTTCTATTGAATAAGCAAAGCTTAAAATATCATCCTCTGAAAATCCATCAACAAAAGATTTAATAAAAGATACTGTAGGTTTTCCTTCTGTAATGGTTCCTGTTTTGTCAAAAACAATAGCCTTCACCTTATGAAATGCCTCCAAAGCATCTCCTGACTTAATTAAAATGCCTAAAGAAGCGGAACGCCCCATACCAACCATTATAGCAGTTGGTGTTGCAAGCCCCAAAGCACAAGGACACGAAATTACTAATACTGAAATTCCAATTGAAAAGGCAACTGTAAAATCTTTTAAAAGAAGAAGCCAAAAGGTAAAAGAAAAGAAAGAAATAATAATTACTACAGGCACAAAAATACTAGCCACTTTATCTGCCAAATGTGCTATAGGAGCAGAACTATCGGAAGCTTCTTTTACTAAAGCAATAATTTTAGAAAGTGTTGTGTCTTGCCCAACACGAGTTGCCTTAAATGTGAAATACCCCATGCAATTTATAGAAGCACTTATCACATTGTCTCCTGCCTTTTTTTCTACTGGAATACTTTCACCTGTAATAGCAGATTGGTCTAACAAAGCAGTTCCTTCCAAAACCACACCATCACAAGGAAGCCTTTCTCCCTCTTTTATGCAAATAACATCTCCAAGAACTATTTCATCATAAGAAATTGTTACCTTCTTTCCATCTCTAATAACTGTTGCTGTTTTAGGAGCTAAATCCATAAGCTGTGTTATAGCCTTAGTTGTTTTTTTCTTTGCAAGGCTTTCCATATATTTGCCAAGTGTTACTAAGGTTAAGATAGTTGCAGAAGATTCAAAATATAGATTATGAATGATTTCTTTTATATAATTTTGGCTCGATACATCACTATAAAACGTAAGTCTATATATAGAGAAAATGCCATATACTATAGAAGAGGCAGAACCAATTGCAACTAGAGAATCCATCGTGGCATGCCTTTTTATGAGTGCTGAAAATCCTTTAATAAAAAAAGATTGGTTTATTATAGCCACAATCAAAGAAAGCAAAAATTGAGTAAACGCAAAAGAAATTGCATTCTCATTTTCTAGAAAAAACTTAGGAATTGGAAGACCTAACATTCCTCCCATAGAAATATAAAATAATGGCAATGTGAAAAAAATAGAAAAAATCAATCTTTTTTTAAGGATTATACTATCATCCTTTTCTTCATTTTTTATTTTTGCAACCTTCCCATTTTCTTTTAATTTAGCCTTATACCCCAAACTTTCAACTGTTTTAGCTATTTTTTCCACATTAATTAAACTAGGCTCATAAGAAACTTTCATACTATTAGTAAGGAGAGAAACATGAACTTTTTTTATTCCATCTAATTTTGATATAGTTTTTTCTATGCTAGAAGAACACGCAGCACAACTCATTCCAAATACATCAAAAAAATCTTCCCTCATATACACTCCTCATCACTCTTACAATACTCCCATAAGGTTACAAAAAGATATGATAAAAGGCAACCTAGTTAAAAATCTCAAAAAAATAGCTATCCAAAAAGATTTTAGCCTTCTTGGATAGCTAGGAAGTTTTAGAAAACATCAGTTATTTTAAGATGATTTCTCACATTTATTGTAATTTTTCTATATTTCCTCAATAGCACTAAAGGCTACACACTCAGCTCCAAAATTTGCTTTTCTATCAATTTGAGCCATAGCATTTTGTTTTCTATTGATGTATGTTTCAATAGCATGCTTTCCTTTTTCTGTGAAGTCTGCAGCTTTTAGCTTAGTAACTATATCATCTGAATTAATAACCTTAGCATCTTTTGCAATATCACAAGCCAATGCATATTTTCCTGCATCATCGCAAATCCAAATTTTAGGAAAATCTTCAGATTTTGTTATAATGTTATAGCCTCCCATAATTGTATTTGCTTCATGACTACTATAATATGACTCTTTTTTGAATTTCTCTAATGCTTCATCCAATGTAATTTTACCAAATTCAAAAATAGGAATAGGCATATCAACTATTTCTTTTGGTAGTTTATTTTCAATTTCATCAGAATAATAAAATTGAATCTTAGGCTCAAAAGCGCCAGTTTTAGGTTTATTCATTTCCACCGTGACCACAGCCTTAACTGCCTTGTTGTAGTATATCTGATTGTTGTTTTGATCTCTAAGAGGAGTAAGCTTATAGCTATTTGAGGTTAAAAAAGCATCCACTTGTTGTGGTGTAGGTCTTTCATCAGGATTAACAAAAATTGCAGCTTCTTCTAAAAACGCTTTCTTTTTAACATCAAACCAATACTTTATTTTTGGAAACTTTTGATCATTTGCATCAAAAATATACACACCACTATCAGGTTTTGAATCAGACGTCATAGTGTGTAAAAGTCTACTTTCAAAGCGTTGCATTAAGTCCACTGGAGAACCTTTTGCAATAAGTGGAATATATAATCCTGATTCGTGCTTTAGTGTTGAAACACGTGTCCAAGAAAAAATACTATCATCAAAAACACCAAAACTATATGATAGAATCTCTTCGCCACCTACTACCCTTATAGAAAGAGCTAATGTTATATTTTTTTCTTTGTTAACAAACACTTTCTCTTTTTCATTTTTTGAAGCTGAATCATCAGTTACAAAACCCAAAGTTTTTAGATCACTTTCAAATTTATTAAGTGAAGGATTTTCTTTTAGCACACAAATTGCCACTTGATATTGACCTTTTTCATCAAAATAATATGTAAACTCAAGATTCTTTGATGATAGCGTAGCTTTAAGAGTTTTCAAATTTTCATCTTTTGTTACTTCAAAGCCTCTTTTTGTCTCTTCACTTTGAATTGTTTCATAATCTTTTCCAAAGCTAGCAGAGGGAAATAAAATATTTACTTCCTTATTTTTAGCTTCATTACTTCCATTATCATGTTTACATCCAAACAAACACGAGAAAACGAAAACCATCAATAAAGTTTTCAAAACAACTTTTTTCATAATAACTCCTTAAAGTAAAACTTATAGTTCTACCTAGATTAAAATAATATCACTCGAAATATATAGCGGTCAAGAAAAATTAAACAACTAATTATGCTAAGTAAAAATTACCTATTCTTAATAAGTAGTTTACATAAAAACCTTTTCTAGCGAGAAAACATAATCAAGACAATTTTTTATCTTTTCAATTTATTTTTTTTATGTTAGACTTTTGGGTATTAATTGGGGAGATAGTATGGAAGGTGGGGTTTTTATATCGGATAGTCGTTTGTATTTTTCACAAGAACTCTCAGCAGTTTTGCGTGATAGGGGCATTAAGGTTCTTTTGACAGGCAATAAAGAAGATGTTGAAGAGAGTATTAGGTGTAAATACGAAATTGAATGGGATAGGTCATCTATTTTCTCTTTACAATCTGTTCCTCTACAATTAAAAAATTTAGGAGCTTCTTTAGATGTTGCAGTCATAACGTTTGACACCCCCTCTTATCTTAATTTATATCCTGTTTCCAACATAATGGGAGTAGACCGTGTTAGCACGGAACTCATCACAGCAAACATAGCACTCACTACCGTCCTAAAAAACTATTTTGAAAAACTTAAAACTGGAAAGCTAGTTTTTGTATACAGAGCTGCTCCACTTCCTTCAGACAATGTTTCTGTTATGGCAGCGTCAGGAGCTTTTATAAAGATGGCAGAAGAAGTGTTTTCATCTTTAGCAGAACAAAAAGATTCAAAAATTCAAACTCTCTTGGTAAAACTAGAAGGTAAGAATGATGAAGAAACTGCCCAATGGCTTTCAAATCAATTAGAACTTGCAAACTTTTCAAAGCTACAAGGAAAGTGGATAAAAACTGGGCAAAAAAGCTTTTTTGGTAAATATTAGTTTGTTATTTTTTTAGAAGCTATTTCCTTTTTACTCGATATGTTATTCCTTATTATGCTAGCTGATACAAACAAAAATATAGCACCTTGAAAAAAGATTGATACATCAAAAGAAACATTTCCTGTTGAAACAGTTGCTTCGCTAGCATTTTGTAGCCAAGCAATTAGAAACGTTGCCGGAATCAATAAAAGAATATTTTGTCTTGCAATCAAAGAAACAACTATGGCTGCCCAGCCTAAACCATGCGAAAAATTAAGATGACATAATTGATATGTTCCTATAATTGCAAAAAAGCCTGTAAGAGCATGTGCAAAACTAGTGAATGCCATGCCAACTACAACAGAAGCTTTCTGATTAAAACCAGCGAATATTGCAAATTCTTTTGCAACACCACAAACTTCAAAGTGATAACCAACTCTTGTTTTCTTGAAAAAAGCATAAACTAAAAAACAGAAAATTACTGCTAGAAAAAATGAAATATTAAACGTTGAAGGGTATATTAAACTTTTCAAAACAAAAGATGAATCTATTCTATTTGTTGCCAAAAGCATATTTGAGTTTCCTTTCATTCTTTCAATAATCAGATAGTTTAAGGTTGGAATTAAAGCTGAAGAAAAAAGATAGGATGAAATTAGTTCGTCAACATTATAAAAAGCCTTTAATAGACCTAGCAATAAACCAATAGCTATTAACACAAGAGAAACTATAGCTAAAACAAAAAATAGATATAAAGAACTAGGAATTATTGAAATATGTTCTAATAAAATACTTGTAAGAAAAGCTGCTAAATATATCTGCCCCTCTCCACCTAAATTAAAAAGTCCACAATTCAACGCAAAACACACTCCAACACTTGCAAATAGCAATAAGCCCATCTTATCCAACATGTTACCAAAATACCAGAAAGACGAAACATTTATGGTAAAAAACACTTTCAACGCCTTTAACGGAGCATTTGAATAAAAAGATATTAAAAGACATACTAAAATGAGTCCAATAAAAAGAGAAAAAAGGATTTGCAAATGAGCACTAGCTTCTTTACCTCTAGAAGCAATCTTATCTTTACAATTCAATAGGAAATCATAAAAGTGACGACGAGTTTCATTCAAGCTTAACATGGGACTAAGTATAGCAAGGATAGGAAGATATTTTCAACAAAGAATTCGATGGAAAAACTTAACAATCTCCCATATGCAAACCGATCGACTTAGGGGTTTGAAATCGCTCGACTTCGCATATGCAAATCGATCGATTTGCTAT
>CAUUAF010000092.1:0-6817 GCA_963543085.1 uncultured Treponema sp.
TGAATATAGTTATTTTCAAAACCTAGTCGACAAAACATCATAAAAAAAATAATATGAGATAACGACACTGCATCTAATTTAATTGCAATATTTTTAGTTGAACGGGAGCTTATTATGATAGGAAAAAGTTTTGCACAAAGTTTGAAAAAAATGTTTGGACTATATCAATTACCTAGTGATAGTTTTTTTGAAGAATTAACCGAAGCTTTAATAGAAGGAGATATCAGTACAAAAATAGCACTAGAAGTTGAATCAGCTTTAAAAAAAGAATGTAAAGAAAAAAAAATTAGCAACTTGCAAGATGTTAATAACTCCCTAAAAAATATTTTGCTTTCATACACAAAGAATATGGAACTAAAACCAAATAAAAATGCAGTGAATGTATATTTAGTTTTGGGGGTCAATGGTGTTGGAAAAACCACATCAATAGCAAAAATGGCAAAACTTTATGCTTCTTCTATGCCAGTGGTTATAGCGGCTGCAGACACTTTTAGAGCTGCAGCTATAGAGCAACTTCAATATCATGGCTCCAATCTAGGAGTTCGTGTAGTAGCTCATAAACATGGAGCAGACCCTGCCGCTGTAGTCTTTGATTCCATTGAAGCTATAAGGGCAAAAGGTGAAGGCTTGGTTTTGATTGACACTGCAGGAAGATTGCATAATAAGGAAAATTTAGTTAAGGAGCTTCAAAAAATTGAACGTATTGCATGCTCAAAAGTAGAAAAAGAAAACTATAAAAAAATCTTGGTTGTGGATGCAACAACAGGTCAAAATAGCTTTAGGCAAGCTGAAACATTCAACGAAAGTGTTGGAATTGATTCTGTAATTCTAACAAAATATGATTCAAAAGCAAAAGGTGGTGGTGCAATTAGCATTAGTAAGGAACTCGGTATTCCAATCTCTTTTGTTTGCACAGGTGAAAAATACGAGGATATTGCTCCATTCTCCCCTAATGATTACGTTGAAGGTTTTGTCGGAGAAAAATAATGAAAAAGACAGGAAAAAAAATCTTTTACATCGTTCTCTTCTGTGCCATAGCTATAGCGTTGTTTTCACTAGAAAACACAATGCAACTTGAAGAAGATGATTTAATAGAAGAAATTAGAATGCCAATAACAAGGCGAGAAGCGACTGATGCTAATCCTCAATCCTCTTTAATTCAAGAATCTTCAAATTCATCACCTTCAATTTTAGAAGAACCCCAAACACGTCCATTAGAAGAGTTTATACCAATGTCAACTCAAGAAACTATTCCGCCCCCTAATCCACACGTTATAGAAAAAAAAGAACCTAAAAGCATGGCAACCCCCAGCGTAGAAAAAAAAACTCCAGACACTTCAGCCAAAGAAGACGCAAAAGAGAAAAAAGAAAATGCTCAAAATAACGAAGAAACAGAGTTTTCTTCAATACAGTCTTGTGGACTCACTCTTGCAAATGGAGATGAATGGTATTTTGAAGAATATGATGAAAACGGCAATATTATTTCAGTTGCATCTTATAACAAAAATAGACTCATTTCAAAATCTCAATTTGAATATAATGAAGAAGGCAAAAAGGTGAGAGCAACGCTCACTGAACCTAAAAAGATTACAAAACTCACATTCAATGAAAAAGGCGTGGAAATAGAACGCACAGAATATAAAAAACGTAGGGGAGAAATAGGGGATGTTAATTCATCACATCAAAAAGTTTATGACGATGAAGGGATATTAAGGGAAGAAATATCTATAGAAAACGGAATAACAACAAAAAAAGTCTACACATATAATGATAAAAAGCTAGCAACTGAGACTATTTTTGAAAATGATGTAAAAACTCTTTTTATTGAATATCAAGAAAATATTAAAATTATACATATATTTGACGGAGATGTTAAAATAAACACGTTTGAAGAGGCTTTAGAATGAAAAGCTACTGGCTTCTTTTTGTGTTAAAACGATTTAATGCTAAAACTTCTTTTATAACTACTATTTTTCCAATTCTTGGTATTGGTTTTGGAGCTACTGTTTTAGTTGTCGTTTTGGCTGTTATGAATGGTTTTCAACGTGGGTATATAGATACAGTGATTGAAGTAAGCTCTGCTCATGTAAGACTAAAAGGAGAAAGGAAGGAATTAGAAGCAGTTGAAAGAATGCAAGACTATAAAAGCTTTGTTATTTTCAAAGAAGAACAAGCCCTGTTGCAGGGAAAAAGAGGAAACCAAAACACTGCAATGATTCGCCTAATAGAAAAAAATGTGCTATCAAAAGATGAAGGCTTTAAAAATGCTGTTAAAATAGAAAAAGGAGCTTTTGATATTGAAGGTTTAAGTGATGAAAAAAAAGCAAAAATTGTTTTAGGTTATGAACTTGCAAGAAAGCTATTTATAGGGGTTGGTGATAGTGTTCAAGTGTTGGCAGCAAGTGGCACTAGTGAAACAGATCTTTTCCCAGAAAACATTAATCTTTTGGTAACAGGTCTTTTCAAAACAGGCTATTACGAAATAGATGCAAGCTTTGCCTTTATGAATTTAAATGATTCTTCATTGCTTTTTGGAGAAGATTCTTCTTATTTTGCAAATATAAAACTAAAAGATGAAAACAAAGATATGGTTTATATAAGTAAAATAGCAAAAGAGAATAATAATATAAAAGCACTATCATGGCGTGAATATAATAGAGCATTTTTTGGTGCTCTAAAGATAGAAAAAAACGTTATGATGTTATTAATTGTTTTGATATTTTTAGTTGTAGGTGTGAATATTTATAATGGGATGAGACGTTCCATATACGAAAAAAAAGAAGACATTGCAGTTTTGCTTTCTATGGGAGCATCTCCCAATGACGTGAAGAAAATCTTTGTCCTTTCAGGCTTTGCAACAGGATTCTTTGGCTCGTGCTTTGGTCTTATTATAGGCTTATTATTATCATTAAACATCAATAAGATATTTTCGTTTATAGAAACTATAGTTACGTTAATTATGAATATGGGTTCTATATTAATGGGAAATGTGCAAGGAGAAGCCTTTGCAATATTCAACACTTCATACTTTTATATGGATAAAGTGCCTGTTAAAATCTTTTTTGTAGAAATATTTTTTGTGTTTTTGTTTGGTCTTTGTTCTGCGACTTTTGCGACTCTAATTGCTACAAAAAAAATGACTAACATAAATCCTTCGGAGATACTACATTATGAATGATAAGATTCTCATCCTTTCTAATTTGGTTAAGACTTTTGAAATAGCTAACGAAAAGCTATTAATTTTAGACCACCTTAACCTAGAAATATCTACACCTCAAAAGATTGTGATTACAGGAGAATCAGGTGCTGGAAAAAGCACACTACTTAATATAATTGCTGGGCTCGATTCTTTTAACAGTGGTGAAATATACGCAAAAAACTATGAAGTGCATAAATTAGATGAACAATCTCTTTCTAATTATCGCATGAAATATCTAGGACTCATCTTTCAATTTCACTACCTATTAAAAGACTTCACAGCTTTAGAGAATGTCATGTTGCCTGCTTTGATTGCAGGAGTAAAAAAGAATGAAGCAAAAGCAAAGGCTATGGAACTACTAGAAGATGTTAAGATGTCAAATAGAATCAATCACTATCCTTCACAACTTTCTGGAGGAGAACGACAGAGAGTTGCAGTGGCAAGAGCTTTAATCAATTCTCCTAATTTAATTTTAGCAGATGAGCCTACAGGCAATCTCGACAAGAATAATGCACAATTAGTGAAAGAATTATTGTTTTCTGTTGTAGATAAGCATAAGACAACGCTCATTCTTGTTACACATGATATTGAAATTGCAAAATCAGCTCAAACATGGTTTAGCTTAGAAGCAGGAAAATTAAAGAGATTATGATGTTGCCCATAATATTTGCATTACGATTTATTGGTATAGGCTCTAGCAAAAGCCATTCAAATGCAAGGCTTAGTCTTTTAGGAGCCAGCTTTGGAATTGGAATAAGTATAATTCCGCTTGTTGTAGTATTGGTAGTTTCTGACGGTATGATTGCAGGAATTGCAACACGCACCATTGAACTAGGCACTGGGCAAGTACAATTGATTGACATGCAACCTTCTTCATATTTTCCAAATTGTGAAAACGAATTAGCTCTTAAAGCGAAAATCAAAAAAGAAGTGAAAAATTCTTACTTTGTGGATGCATGGGTGCAACGAGAAGGACAAGGCTTATTGATAGGCAAAAATGGAAGAAGTGGCGGTGTAATTCGTGCCATTGAAAGTGATTTTTTCACTAATAATGAGAAAGCAAAAAGTCTTATCAATGTTATTGAAGGCTCTCTTTCTTTAGAAGAAAAAAACTCCATCATTTTAGGAACAAAAATTGCAGAAAAATTAAACCTTTCTGTTGGTGATGTTTGTAGGCTAATAACATTGCAAGAATCAAGTAGTGGCAAAACAATACCAAAGTTGAGTTTGTTTAAGGTGTCTGGTATTATTTCTTCTGGATACCAAGAACTCGATGCCCTTTGGATATTTATTTCTCTTTCAAAAGGAATTGAAATTCTTTCTAACTATTCTTCTATGAATTCTATTATTCTTTCAACAAAAGATCCGTTTAATCAAACTAAACTAAATCATTTTTTAGAAGATCTTGAAACAAAGCTATTATTTTGGGATAAAGTACCTTCAACTTTTTCCTCATACACATGGATGCAATTAAACAAGGCAACATTCTATTCATTTTCAACTACCAAAAATCTCATTCTTTTTATTGTTTTTTTAATAACTCTTGTGGCTTCAATAAATATATCTCAAGCCTTAGTTATGCTAGTGATGGAACGGAAGCATGAAATTGCAATCTTAAAAGCAAATGGTGCTAGCCCTCAATTCATAACAAGATGTTTTTTATCTGCAGGTTTAATCACAAGTTTTTTAGGCTTGGTGATAGGAATGCCTGTGGGAATACTAATATCAATTCATGTTAATACAATCCTATCAATATTAGAAAAAATTATAAACTATTTTTATTATTATGCTTCATTAACTTTTGGAAACGTGTATACTCAAGTCCATTTATTAGATCCTTCATATTATCTTGAAACTATTCCCATAGTTCTTAACTTTTATGAATTGTATTTTATTGCAGTCATCACGTTGCTTCTTTCTGTGGTTGTCTCTTTAGCACCCAGTATTAAAGCTGGTCGAGAAAAGCCATTAGCAATTATAAGGAAAAAATAAATGAAATGTATATTCTGTAATGAAGATAAAGAGTGTCTCACTTTGAATAAATGCAAAATATTCTTTTATCAAACAATACATGTTTGCAAAGAATGTGGGGAAAAATATGAACTAGAAGAGCTTTTAGCACTCACAAAGATAAAAAAGACTATTCACAAAGATAAAAAAATAATGCGTTGCCCAACTTGCAAAACAGATTTAACTGAAATTATGAAAAATAATAAATTAGGTTGTGCAGACTGCTTTTTTACTTTCAAAAAAAACATAATAAGTATGTTATGGAAAAAACTGCCAAATATAGGTTATACAGGTGAACACAAAGAAATAAAAAAAGAAAATCTAAACAAACATATTTTAAAAGACAAATTGCAAAGGCTCTTAGAACAAGCATTAGATATGGAAGACTACGAGGCAGCTCTTTATTTCAGCAAAGAAATTAAAAAGATAGGCGAAATATGAAGGTACATCTTAATGAATTGTATGACGAAAAATGTAGTGATGTTGTAATAGCCAATACTTTTTCAGTTTCACGTTGCATAAAAGACTTTACTTTTCCAAACAAAATTATTATTGAAGAGCAAGCTAAAGATATCATAAAATGTGTTCGCGACATATTTGAAAACCTAGAAGATAAAAATGACTACAAAATAATTAGTTCTGACAATCTAAACCTACTTTCACAAAAGGTTTTAGAAGAAAGTTATTTGCTTCCAAGCACTTATGATGTGAAAATAAAAAAAGATATTATCATCAATAACGATAGTTCCATAGCAATACTAGTTAATTTTAATGATCATTTAACATTCAAAGCAATAAGCCCAACTTTTCAAATCAAAGAGTTATGCGAAAAAGTATTTGAACTTGAAGAATATTTTGCAAGCAAATTGAATTTTGTTTTTGATGATGGTATAGGTTACATTACATCAGATATCCTTTATTGTGGCACAGGCATAAGGGAAACAGTTTTAGTATCTATCCCAGGTATCATTGCAATGAAAAAAATATCAGATCTCATAGTTGATTTTAAAAATGCAAAGCTAACCGCTGATGGACATTACACTGATAGTACAAAGGACTCCATTGGAGGGCTCTACCGTATATACAACGAAACCTCTATAGGAGGCAATGAACAAGAACAAATATTTAATTTTAGAAATAAACTATTGAAATTGATATATCTTGAACGTGAAATGCGTCTTGAACTATATCTAAAGAATAAACCTAAAACTTCTGACATGATTATAAAAGCAATTGCCATAGCTAAAACAGCAACAATACTAGACACCGAAGAAGCTATGGACATCATATTCAAGATTAACCTAGGAATAGACTTAAATATTGTTTCAAATGTTAGTCACGAAGAATGTAATGCCATCTATTACAAAGTACAAATCGCCCACCTTTCTTACTCACTATTAAATTCTATATTCAGAGACTTCAGTGCAGAAATTATTAAAATAGAAAGAGCTAAGTTAATAAATCAATTTGCCTACAGAATTAAATTAGTGAATATTTAATGAAAACAAGCCAAATCGCCAAGTGAAAACTAGCCAAATCGCCAAGTGAAAACTAGCCAAATCGCCAAGTGAAAACAAGCCAAATCGCCAAGTGAAAACAAGCCAAATC
>CAUUAF010000093.1:0-6781 GCA_963543085.1 uncultured Treponema sp.
ACCTCCTTAATGTTGTTGTTTCAAAAAACATTTTCGGTTTTCTTTTGCCTTTTTTTATCTCCCAAATTGCGAACATATCTTGACACTATCTCTATTTCACTTTTTATATCCTCAAAAGTTTTAAAACAAGCAGTAGAAATATCAATGTATTCAGGTGCATAAACTTCAATACGTTCATCTCCTCTTATTTTGATATGCACAATATCTTTTCTCCATTTTGCGGTGTATACTGTTGTAGGGTTCGCACTAGGAAAGGTGCTAGGCAATGCTGGCTCGCATTTTTCAAAAGTATAGTTTTCTTTTGTTGGGTTTTCTACGTGAATACTAGCACCAAATTTGCCTTTTAGGACTGTTTTGTCATCTTCAGTGCTTAATGATGTTGTGGTAGCCCCTCCGTCTAGATCAAGAACAAGAGACACACGATTTCTTTTGTATTTGATTTGAATTACAGTAGAATTATCTGCCTTAATTTCTTTTTGCTCGATAGCAAGAATTTCAAAACCATCATACTGATTAGGTTTGGCATCAGTATTTGTTCCAATTCCGCCTGTTTTTACCTCTTCGTCTTTCTTCTTATAGTCATCATTTTCAATATTTTCTTGCCAATGTTCCACTTTATAGTTTGCAATTTTTCTCTTTGAAACAGCAAAGACAGTTGTGTTTGCTTTGAATTCAGTCTCGTCATTTATGAGTGTGCCATCTGCACTGTTTAAGTGCCAAGAGTCAATCTCAAAGTTTTCTTTTGGACTTGCTATAGTGATTGCTTGAGCTTTTATCTCTGCCCATTTTGAGCCTTTGTCTACTACAAAAGTGTTAGATGAATTAACTTCTACACCTTCATCACCTTTCACTGTTATTGTAACTTTTGGCTTATCTGGCTCGCCTTTCTTTTTTGATGTTGCAAAAATGAGAGCATTTTCATTAAAAACTGCTGAATCCTCTAGGTAGCCACCATCTTTACCTCCCAGCTTCCAACCTGTTTTTTCATAACTATCTTTTAATTCAATCTTTGCTTCTGCTTTTGCTTTTATGCTAGACCATAAAGAGCCTTTTTGCACTTCTATTGTGCAAGGCTTGCTTGTGTCCTTGAATGTGTAGCCTTCATCAGTCTCTATTGTAATTGTAATGGGATTAGCTGGTGGGATAGGATTTTCTTTATCTTTTGAAACACACCAGATGGTTTCATCTTTTTCAAATGCATCAGTATCTTTTAATACTTCCCCTTTTGCATCTTTTAGTTTCCATTCTTTAATTTCTTTGTTGTTTTTTGTTGTTATTTTTTCTTTTAGTTTTTGTTTGATTTCTTTCCAAGTGGAACTTTTTTTGACCTTTATTGTGTTAGGCGTTTTGACTGTTACGCCTTCATCACCTTTCACTGTGATAGTAATTTCATCTGATGGTGCAGGCGTTGGCTTTTTGCCTCCACTATTAGCTTGTTTGCAACCAATTGCAAACAATAACGCTACTAAAGCTAGGCAGAGCCATAATTTATAGTTCTGTACCCCACCCCAATATTGTTTTTATACAAAATAAACTTCTTCATAAATACATCTCCTTAACTGTTAAATATAAGATGTTTGCATAGTAATTTACAATATCCAATTTGTCAAGAACAGGAGAAGTAAGCTAGCTTCGCACTGTCAAGCCATGCTGACTACTGCATTGAGTTTTGAATATTTATACATACCAAATTATTACATGAGTATCTAATAAATAATTGTACACATTTTATATGTAAGATGCTTATGAAATGTGATGATTGCAATTGGCATTACTAGCCTTTGTTACTTTGCAGAACTACATTTCGTAGTAACAGGTTATTATAACGCCTCCACACGAAAAACTATTAAAAGTGAGGTCTATTATGTATTAGGCTCTAACAGAGAAAAATCGAGCTAAAATAGAAAACAGTCTTTATAATATCAGATGCTTAAGAATAGTTTGGAAGAAAAAAAAGAAAAATTTGAAATCGACAAAATAAGAAGAGTCGGTGGGGCATACGCAGCTATTATTGCTCATCCAAAACTAACACAGATTATTATTGCTGTTTATGACGTTTTAGTAGATTCTTTTGACGATGAAAATTTATATTGGACATGTGCATATTTTCTTTTACGTAGAATTATGTGGATAAATTCCAGTGAATCATAAACATATTTACCTTAAAGTCAGAACAATTTGTGCTAATTTGAACGGTAAGATTTTAATGTGATACATCACGCTTCATCCGCTTTAGTGAATGTTATAATTGGTAATTTGATTGTTGATTATGTTGAATGGTATCCACTCGCCCGTGTGGGATAGGCACACTCGGGTGAGTGGTATTTAATTGGTAATGGGTAATTGAATTAACAATTTAATTACCCTATTACCAATTATCCATTACACATTATCCTGTCCTATCATTGCATTTTCTCAATCATCCACTTGCCCAACGTGCGTTTGTTCCGAGAAATAGTAGCTCCTATAAGATAAATGCTTTTGTTGCTTGCGTTGTGCTTTTCGGCATAACCCAGCTCTTTGATTTGTGCGATTGCATCTTGAGGCTTCCCACCAACCTTAAACTCAAAGATATAGATTGCGTCTTTTGTTTCAACTTCCACATCAGAGCGTCCTTGTGAGGAATGCACTTCAGCTCTCACATATTCACCCATAAGAGTAAAAATGAGGTAAATTGCTGTTTGATAATTCTGTTCTCTCAAAAATAGCTTATCTTCTGGCAATGAGTCATAAGGAATGCTTGCCATCAATGCTTTTATAAGGGTTAGCACTCGGTCAATATCCCCTTTTTGCATTGCTTCCTTAAATAGGGCTATCCTAAACTCGCCTGAAAGATTAACTCTAGCACTTGTATACACTTTCATCAAATTATAAATAAACGCATACTTCACTTCATCATTCGGATAACCTAAAGTATACATATTAAGTTCTCTATCATAATCTTTTATTGTTAGATATCCTGCTTGAAACATAAGAGGCACTAAATTGTCGTAGCTTATCCTATATTCGTTTATATCTCTGATAGTTACACTTACGTTTCCCTCTAGGTCAGGTAGTTCAAAACTTTTTTGTTCAAACAAATGGACAATAAATGTTGGTGTCCCTGTTTCAAACCAATATTCACCTAACCTTTTTTTATCAAAGACATTGAATAAGCTAAATGGATTATATATTCTCTCTTCTTTTTCACTAAAACGATAACCATCATATTTCGCTCGCAAAATGTCCATCATTTCTTCTTTGCTTTTATCATATGCATTTGCTAAAGCCTGCACTTCTTGTATAAAATTGCTTTTCAACTCTTCTTCTGTTATTCCACAAATGCTTGAATATCTTTCATCAAAACTAATGTCCATAAGATTGTTTAAGTCTGAAAAAATACTCACTTTGCTAAACTTGGTTACCCCTGTGAGAAAGCTTAAATGAATATAGTCGTTTAGGCTTTTTATAACGCTATAGAATGCCTTCAGTGTGGAACGGTAAGCATTATTCAATTCTTCGTTTTCTATACTGGCAATAAGGGGTTTGTCGTATTCGTCGATGAGGATAACTACACGCTGATTAAACTTTCTGTATAAGGCTTCAATGATATATGAAAAAACAGAGTCTGGAGCTTTATATTCACAATCAATATCATAAAGAAGCTTCCATTTGCTTATATGGTCATTTAAAATATCATCAAGGTCTTCTTCTTTAGTGTATTTTTTGGCATTCAAGTCTAACTTTAACACAGGATATTTTTGCCAGTCACTATTGCTTTCTGTCTTGAACTTCTCAATGGCGAGTCCCCTAAAAAGCTCTTTTCTCGCTTCAAAATAGGCTTGCAATGTCGAAATAAATAAGCTCTTGCCAAAGCGACGAGGGCGAGTTAGGAAATAGGCTCTTCCTAACACCTCTAACTGTGGAATGAAGTGAGTTTTATCCACATAAACATAGTTACCAAGTCTCATAGACTCAAAACTTTGAATGCCAATAGGCATGTTTCTAATTTCTTGCATGTGTAGGATTATAACAGCAAAATAGAGGAGTTGCAAATGGAAAAAGTTATAATCAGGGGGGTAGCTTAGAAAAAAAATAGAAAATAATGTACAATAGTATAAATTTCAAGTTTTTTATGGGTTAAAAAAACAGTGCAAGTCGCATCAATTTCTTCAAGCTTTGAAAGTCACAATTAATCAGTGTCTCCTTAAATAATTAGCATTGCATCTCCATAAGAGAAGAATCTATAAGATTTTTCGATTGCATGTTGATAAGCACACAGTATTTTTTCTCTACTACAAAAGGCAGAAACAAGCATTAAAAGAGTAGACTCTGGAGTATGAAAATTGGTAATTAAAGCGTCTATAGCAGAGAATTTATATGGTGGATAAATAAAAATATCCGTTGATTTATTGCCACTTTCAAGCATGCCAGTCTTTTTATTCCATGCAGCTTCTAATGTTCTAGCACTGGTAGTTCCACAAGCAATTATAGGTCGACCTTCATTTTTTGCATTGTTGATGAGAGTAGCTACTTCTTCACTAATAAAAAAATCTTCACGGTGCATTTTATGTTCTTCAATTTTTTCTTCTCTAACAGGCAAAAAAGTTCCAAGCCCTACGTGTAGCGTTATGTAGACTACATCTATACCTTTTGTTTTTATTTTGTTGATTATGTTTTCAGTGAAATGTAAGCCTGCTGTAGGGCAAGCTATCGACCCCATTACACTTGCATAAATCGTTTGATAGCGAGATGCATCTTCATTTGTATCTTCTCTTTTTATATAAGGTGGTAGTGGAACATGACCTATTTTTTCAAGAATTGCATCATCAAGAGGTTTTTCAAATTGAAGGAGTTTATCATTTTTATCGCCTTGAATAATCTTTGCATTAATTTCTTCGCCAAAACCAAAAACACTTCCTATTTTTAGTTTTTTCATCTTAGGGCTTAATACCTCCCATGTAGAACCAGCATCTAGGCTTTTAATCAATAAAAACTCAATTGAAGAGAGAGAACCGTTTACTTCTTTTCCAAAAAGCCTTGAATGGCGAACTTTAGAATTATTAAACACTAAAACCGCATTTTTAGGCAAAAGCTCTGGCAAAGATGAAAACATTTCGTCCTTAAAAGCCCCAGTTTCTCTATTGAGTACCAATAGTCTATCTTCGCCTCTCACTTTAGAAGGACTTTGAGCTATTAGCGATTGTGGCAATTCAAAATAAAAATCATGCAAATCCATAAGAGTGAATTATAATTATTTTAGAAATTAATTCCATTCCTATAAGGCGAAGCAATTGGTGTAGAAGGTTCTCGTAACGAAGTATTTGAGCTAGCATTCTTTGAAAGGCGTGGCATAAAGCGTTTTTCTTTTACAGTTTTGTAGGATGAGCCTGCCCTAACAGATGCATTCCACCATTCATACAAAACAACATTTGTTTTAACTCCCCCTTCTTCAACATCCCATTCTTCTTTGACATAACCTATTGGATCATATTGATAAAACTTTAACTGAGAAGAGGCTGTGTTGGGGTGTGTTTCATAGGGTAGCCATTTAAGTGGAATAAAGTTGCCACCTATTATCGACTCATAATCACTGGGAGCTCCGTAGGTGAAAAGAAGGTTGGTTTCAAGGTCTAAAGCAACCATAAAGTTATCCAATGCTTTTTGAAAAAACTTAGAACCTTTGGCAGCGGTAGCAGTGAAGCGAAAAAAAACAAATCTTTCTATTTTTCTTGCTTCCACTTCATCATTATATATGGGAATTGCACAAGGATGAGCTTTTTCACATTTATAATACGTTACATCATAAATATGATTATAATTTCCAAAGGCAACATGGCTACCTTGCACCATATTCTCTGTGTATTTATATGTTTTTCCTTCACGCCCCCATTTTAATTCACTACCATCTTTTAATTTAATTGTTTGGACAGAACAAGAACCCCAAGAGTATTTTGAATCAAAACGAATTTCAACCACAGGTGCAGAGCCTGTTTTTGTTGGCAAGATTTTTAACATATGAATAGTTGCACGTGAATTGGGAGTATCAACACTATGTAAGAAAATGTTAGAACATAAGGCGAACATTACAAAGAAAAGTAAAGAAAGTATTTTTTTCATAAGTTTGTAAGAAGCTTTAAGGATGTTCAAATAAGAACACCCCTAAAGTTTTTTGTTTTTATTCCCAAAGCAACATGTAGACAACTTTCACACTACCTACAGCATAATTACCTGGATTATTAACCTCATAAGTTACAGTAAAAGATTTTTCTTGCCCACGTTTTAGAGTAAAACCTTCATCAAAATCAATTGAAACCTTATCAATATTGTAATTTGCTTTTTTACTCTTAACACGCCAGCAATCTTTTAATTCATCATATTCAAATTCAACAGTACTTTGTTCATGCTTTGAAATATCCTGATAATGATTTTTTACGAGACCATGTTCATCATGTTTAACTAATTTTATATCTAATTTAAACTCTGGTTTCTTTTCATAAAATCGAATATCTTTCATTGCAACAGAAGATGATGGTATAGAACAAACAGAAGCCCCTTTGCCTTTTAAGTACAAACACTCTTGAGCTTTCCACATAGAAGAATAAGTATGTTCTAAAGTATCGTCTTGGAAAGAATTACGAATATCCCATTCAAGATATGCATATTCAGCATTACCCAAATAATACTTACCACCTAAGGTCAAGTTTTCTATCGTTACATCAGTTATTCCAAGTTTTCCTAGTCTTGGTATTTTCTTGAAGTTTACAACAATAGCCTCTTCCACATCTTCAGCCTTTTCAAT
>CAUUAF010000094.1:0-6740 GCA_963543085.1 uncultured Treponema sp.
TCGAGATATTCACTTGTTATGCCTTCAAATTTAGGGGCTACTTGAACACCAGATTTTTCATCACGTCCACCATTGATAGCATAAAGCAAGCATTTAGGTAAGTTTGCCCTAGCACCAAAGAACTGCATTTGTTTTCCAATCTTCATTGGAGAGACACAACATGCAATACCATAATCATCTCCAAATTCTGGTCGCATTAAGTCATCATTTTCATATTGAATAGAAGAAGTTTCGATGGAAACTTTTGCACAGAATCTTTTCCAATTCTCAGGCAACCTACTAGACCACAAAACTGTCATATTTGGTTCTGGAGCATGACCAATATTATATAGTGTGTTTAAGTAACGGAAGGAATTTTTTGTTACAAGAGTTCTTCCATCCATGCCCATCCCACCTATCGACTCTGTTATCCACGTTGGATCTCCTGAAAAAAGATCATTATATTCAGGAGTACGCAAAAAGCGAATAATACGAAGCTTCATGATGAATTGATCAATCATCTCTTGTGCTTCTTTCTCTGTAATACGTCCTTCTTTTAAGTCTATTTCAATGAAAATATCCAAGAATGTTGAAGTGCGTCCTAATGACATTGCAGCACCATCTTGGTCTTTTGCAGAACCCAAAAATCCAAAATATAACCATTGAATAGCTTCTTTTGCACTTTGAGCAGGGCGACTAACATCAAAACCATAAGAAGCACACATACGAATAAAAGATTCTAGAACTTTTATTTGTTCACTTATCTCTTCTCTATATCTAATATCTGATTCCGTCATTTCTGCAACATCAAGTTGCTCTAAAGCTTGTTTACGTTCTTCAATTAGGTTATTAACACCATAAAGAGCGATTCGCCTGTAATCACCTATAATTCGCCCTCTGCTATATGCATCTGGCAATCCTGTGATAATACCTGACTTTCTACAAGCTAACATCTCAGAAGTGTATGCAGAAAAAACACCATCATTATGTGTTTTTCTATATTTTGTATAGATTTCTTTTGTAAGTGGATCAAGCTTATAGTTATATGATTCCAAAGCTTTCTCCACCATTCTCCATCCACCCTTTGGGAAAATTCCGCGCTTTAATGGAGCATCAGTTTGCAAACCTACGATAACCTCATCCTCTTTTATTATATATCCAGGTCCATAAGTTTCGAGGGTTTGTGGTGTCTTTGTTTCAACATCATAAATTCCTCTTTTTGTTTCTTCTTTAAACATTTCTGTAAGTTTTTTCCAAAGCCTATCAGTTTTTTCTGAAACCTTTTCCAAAAAGGAAGAATCCCCTTCATAAGGTGTATAATTATTTTGGATGAAATCACGCACATCGATTTCTTCTCGCCACGTGTTTCCCTTAAAAGAGTTAAAATACTCTGAAAACTTTAACATAATAACCTCCAGTTAAATAGATATATTTTTATTGTGTAAATATACACTTTATTTGATTAAAAGTCAATAAAAAAAGTAAAAATAAACTAACTTTTTATTTTGATAAGTAGCTATTGATTTTCAAGCAAAAGAGAACATACTAATCACTTACCTTGGATTTCATAAAGACTTATCTATGCGTAAACATAGAATATTTTTAGCTGTCCTAAAAAGACGCAAAAACTCACAGAGATAAGAGAATTATTTTAAACAGCTCTCTTACCTCTGCCTTAAAAAGCACCTTCATACCACTAGCCATTGCAAATCATGAATTAACAAAATCACAACAAAGTAGTATGAAATGAGAAAAAATAAAACAGTCCTAGCCGTTCTTCCTACCTGCCTGAACTAACGTTATAGCTGACGTTGTAACAATATCTTCAACAGAACAGCCACGAGAAAGATCAGAAATAGGTTTTGCAAAACCTTGTAAGAATGGTCCTAGAGCCTCTGCCCCGGCAAGACGTTGAACAAGCTTATAACCAATATTTCCTGCTGCAAGGTCTGGAAATATTAACGTGTTTGCTTGTCCCTTCACAACTGAATCAGGAGCTTTCTTTTGCATAACAGATGGCACAATAGCACAATCAAGCTGTATTTCTCCATCAAACGTAAAATTCACTTTTCTTTCTTTCAGTATTTCACAAGCTTCTCGCACTTTCAAAATATTAGGATCTTTATCTCCTCCAGAGCCTTTAGTTGAATAAGAAAGAAGAGCCACAACAGGGTCAACTCCTGTATATGTAAAACAACTTTGAGCAGCAGAACATGCTATGTCTGCAAGTTGTTCACTAGAAGGAGATGGAAGAACAGCACAATCAGAAAAAATAAAAATACCATTTGCTCCAAGTTTTGGATTTTTAGTATCCATTAAAAAACATGAAGAAGCAGTTTTCATACCGGGCTTAGTGCCAATCATCTTTAAGCCAGCTCGCAAAACATCAGCTGTTGTATTATGAGCACCTGCAACCATTGCATCAGCTTCCCCTAAAGCCACCAACATGGCACCAAAACCTAAATCTGTTGCAACTTCTTCTATTGCCTGCTCTTTAGTGAGTCCCTTGGCTTTTCTTTTTTCATAATAGACAGACACAGCCTTCTCAAATAGTGGAGAAGTTTTAGGCTCAACAATATCAATACCTGTAAGCTTCACACCTATTTTCTCTGCTTCACCTTCAACTTCAGTTTTATTCCCAACTAAAATCAACCTTGAAACTAGCTTTTCGTCCATAATTATTCTAGCTGCTTTCAAAGTTCTTTCTTCTTTAGATTCTGGCAAAACAAGTACATTACCAAAATCTCTAGCCTGCCTTTTCATTTTATCCACAAAACTCATATAAACACTCCTTAATAGATTTAATATTCAAGATTTTTTAACATAGTCAAAGCTACCTCATCTTGAGGAGCCAAAAACAAAACGGTTCTAAAATATGCAATAGCTCTTTGAACATCTCCAGTTTTTGAAGCTACAATGCCCAAGTTAGAAATCAGTTTGATATTCTCACAATCCAGAGAAAGTGCTTCTTTCAACACATCCTCTGCTTCTTTTATATTACCAGTTTCTATTAGGCAAATGGCTAACTCATTGCACATTTCAGAATATTCATTAGCCAACGAAGAAGGAGAGGCAAGCGAATTTTCCTTATAAAGTTCAATACATTTCTTAAAAGAGACAACACCATCAGCCCATCTTTTAGCTTTTCGTAATGCCCAGCCTAGCAAAAACCATCCATTCCACTTTTTAGGATTTTCTTCCATAAACTTATGAATTAATTTTAGGGCATCTTCTATTTTGTTTTTATTAACCAGCTCAACAGCTTTTTGAAAATTTTCATCATCAATAATTTGAGAGTTAAGATAATTTAACGCTTCTTGAGCCTTCTCAACTTTCCTTATTTCATCTTCATCTTCATCATCGATTTTCAAGGCAATATATGTTTCCAATAAATCTTTTGCTCTTTTATATTTTTTTTCTTCAATAAAAAAAATTGCAGCATTAAAAAATGCAGGTGGAAAAGGTGGTTCGATGCCAATTAAATAATCATATATTCCACTTACCTTATTCCTATATTCCTCCGTTCCTATTTCTTCATAAAGATATGCTTGAGTAAGCTTGATATTCAAATCCTCTTCATCAAAGCCCACTAGAGATTCCAACAAACTTTCAGCCATTGCATAATCTTTATTTTGAATCTTGATACTGATGGCTTTAAGCATTTCTTCTTTTATGTTAGGCCGAATCTCAGCAAACAATTTTCTATAATACTTAATATGTTTGTGTGTACGTTTGTTTGCAAAAATAATGAGCATTCCAGAAAGAACCATTTCCACAGTAAGAGATGAAATATCAAAATCTTCTACTCGTAAAACACCATCAGGCAATTGAACAGGGAGCAAAACATCTTTTTTAATAACATGAGAAAATTTCTTTAACAAATGCTCTGGAATATCTATATACACTATAGAATCTAATGGAGAGTTAATCTTTTCTTTTTTCACAATATTCACTCAATATTTTACACAGTTTAATTTTAAACATCAGGAGTTTCACTTTCCTGTGCAACCAACTTTTTAGGAAGTTCAAAATATCTATTCAAATACAACTTATAACTCATAGGAATATTTTGTATTTCATAATCGATAGTCAATGAAACTAAATCTTTTCTATCTTCTAAAGGAACAGCACCAACAGTACGTCCTTTAATAGCTATAACAGTATCAGGATCTAAAAATTCAAACTTTAATGTCACAGCCTTGTTTTTAAGAAAAGAAGCCACTCCCATGATGTAGACAGTAGCCCCAACAAAAGAGATATTTTGAATTATACAACGTCGAGGAACACCTTCAACAAAAACAACTGTCTCCTTTTTTGAAAGAGCAATACGACGCATTATGCTATCAGTCAAAATAATCTTTTCTGATGCATGACGTTTAGCATTAACAGTTGCTTCAATCACACGCCCCAACCTTTCGATTAGTGCATCTGGAGCTCTTTGCGTATATGCAAGAGTAACTAAAGATAAATCATCCATTTGATAATCTGAAACACCAATAAGCCTAACAGTAACAAAAAAGGATACAGACTCCTTAGAATCAGAATCAAAAAAAGAAAAACGCAAACTAGCATTTGAAAAACTCTGCGTTGAAATCTTTTTTAAAAGTCCACTATTTTTATTGCAAATAATCTTAGCTCCACTCATAGAAGCTGAGTTAATTATACAAGGCCACTGTCCTCCAGAAGCTCTAACAGAAGCCTGCTTCACATCGAAAGACAAAACCTCTATCATCTCTTTAGAAAAGGTTACAGAAACATCTTTATAAGCTTCAAGATACTTATTTATTTGTTGACTAGTAGCAAAAGACATAACATTATAATACCAATAAACAAGGTAAAAGGTCAATCTATAGAAGAAAACCACACTAAAACTATAAATCCATATAATTAGATTTTTTTATCACAGAAACTGCAACATCTTCAATTTCCTTCAGACTCATCTCCAACTGAGAAATCTTTTTTGTTATAATTTCATCCTGCATTCTCTCTAACGTACTAAAAGTTGAATCTATACCACACTCAATAGATTCTTCTGTAAACACCTGCTCTTCTTTTATACTCTCATATTGTTCCATAACACCCTCAATTTCTCAAAAAGCAATAAAAACAAAATCTCACAATTGAATTTTTGCATCCTTAATGCATTTGCCTCATTAAAAAGTTCAAGATAAGATATATGATATAGGAAGAAAAAAGAATACCTCCTCCTACTTTTCCTATCACAGCACTTTTACGAGTTGAACAAAATCTAAACACTATCAAAATAACAAGCATGCTTGGAATCTGTAAGTAGTAAAAGTATATAGGAACAGCGATACCTTGAGGTGTTACTGCAGCAGATAAGCCTAGAACAAAAAGCACATTCAATATATCTGCTCCAACAATATTCCCAACAGCTAGTTCCCCTACGCCTTTTCTAACAGAAGCTATAGCAGTGACTAATTCTGGCACGCTAGTACCAAAAGCCACAATAGTAGCTGCTATAATACTCTGTGGTATTCCAATCTTTGTTGCCACTATTGCCACCGACGGAATTAAAACCTTAGAAGAGATTACGACAATAGCAATGCCTAAAAACATTAGAAAAAGCTCTAATGCAACATTTCCTTTCTTTTCATCTTCCTCATCTTGTATTTTAGCTACTTCGTAAGAAGCCTCTTTTGCCCATTTAAATGAAAGATACATATAGCAACAAAGCAAAAACACAAATATGAAGCCCATCCATTGGTATATTCTTCCTGTTCCATTACTTGAAAAAATAGGTAGACAAACCACAGCAAGCAACAAAGCAAAGACAAATTGCAATCTTCCTTGCCTTTTAACCAACATTTTGTCTATTGGTAAATTACCTAAAAGAGCTGCAATACCAATAATCAAACCTGTATCCACAATAATTGAGCCAATAGCATTACCAAGGCTCAAATCAGGATTCCCTTGAATAGCAGCTACCACTGAAACAGAAGCCTCTGGCACAGTTGTTCCCAAAGAGACAAGTGTTGCTCCCAACACCATCTTAGGAATTCCCCATTGCAAAGAAAGAGAAACAGCATTATCAACTAAGATATCAGCCCCTTTACCAACAGTATAAAGCGAAACAATCAACGCCAGTATTGGCACAATAATTGGGGCTGATGTCAAAAAATTTGTAATAATTTCTTCCATAAAATAACTTCTTTAATTCTTTTTTGAAACTTGAATACCCATTATATCTGTGCCTGCATAATCCATAAAAGGTTTAATACGTATTGTAAGCTCTAAAACACCATTCTCTCCCACAAGAGTTTCTTGATTTTCAGGTTCAACTGTAATATAGCCGTCTACAGTAACAGTATCATATGTAATATCATCAAACGTATATTTAATCTGAATATCAGTTTTTTCAATTTTATTTATCGTTTTTTCTATTGAGACTTTAAATTTGCCATCAACTATTTGAACTTGTTCACCACAGACAACCATCTTTACATCCTTTGGCTGTTTCATCACTCTCACACTATAGATGTCTTGAGTTCCATCCTCTGCAGTAACTGTATATTGAACAATTTTTGCATTAGAAAAATCTTGTGACACTCCTGAAGCAGGACTTAATGTAGCATACTCAGAAAAAGTAATTGTTGGGCTCACTGATGTTAAATCAGCATCATAAGATACAATTACATTAATTGTTTTATCATCATTAATTTTACCTACTCTACCCCCAACCTTAAAAGAAGTTATCTTTGCTTCAGTTGACTTCTTACGTGTAATTGTTACTTTATATA
>CAUUAF010000095.1:0-6692 GCA_963543085.1 uncultured Treponema sp.
TTTTTACTTCACCTGAAGCTTTTAGGTATGGAAGAAGCCCTAAATGTATGAACATGCAGTTTTCTTTTCCAACTGTGTAACGCATTTGTCTAATTGCTTCTATAAATGGCAATGCTTCTATGTCTCCTACAGTGCCACCAATTTCACTTATAATGAAATCAGGAGCTTCTTCTTTTTCTGCTTTCATTATATGAAGCTGGATCTCATCTGTAACATGAGGCACTACTTGCACAGTGCCTCCGTTATATTTTCCTTTTCTTTCTTTTTCAAAAATGCTTAAATATATCTTTCCTGCTGAAGTGCTATTAAATTTACGAAGGGCAACATCTGTAAAACGCTCATAATGCCCCAAATCTAAGTCAGTTTCTCCACCATCTTCTGTAACAAACACTTCTCCATGTTGATATGGGTCCATAGTACCAGGGTCAACATTAAGGTATGGATCAAATTTTTGATTTACTACTGAGTATCCCCTACTTTTTAGTAAAAGTCCAATAGAGGCTGCTGTAATTCCCTTACCTAAAGATGAAACCACTCCACCTGTTATAAAAATATATTTAGAATGCATTCGAAATTCCTTAAAACAAAATTGCAAACCTGGGTATTGTAATAGTAGAAAAGAAATAATTCAATATAGCGAGCCTAGCATTAATTGCAAAGAAAAAGATATTTAATGTAAAATTTACTATGCAACCTAAAATTATAGCTTTTCAACTAAAAAAATGATATCATGAAAGGCATGAAAAGACTATCTTTTCACTCAAACATAAACTATATTTTCACATATGAGCTCATCTCTATGAGCTTTTCAAAAATCAACTTAAATAAAAAACGTACATTAAGAAATGTTAGCATAGTACATTAGGATAGTGTTATGGTAGTACATTAGCTAATGTACTGCCCCCAAACCGCTCGACTTAGGCATCGCAAATCGAGCGATTTCGATATCGCAAGTCGATCGACTTGCATATGCGAAGACGAGCGATTTCGCCCCCTAAGTCGTTCGACTTCACATATGCAAGATTGTTAAGTTTAGCTACCACAAATTGAAGACATCACAGCTTTGGAATACGACAACATTTCGATACATTTCTTCTTTTGACGTTACTAGTATTAATCAACATAATTTTGTATCATAAAAGAGTTTTAAATCAACATTCAAACACATTGAGGAGTGGTATGTATAAAGAAGTTAATCCTAAGGTTGATTTTGCTAGTCAAGAAGAAAAAATACTTGAGTTCTGGGAAAAAAATAATATTTTTAAAAAATCAATAGAAAATAGAAAAGAAGCTGAAGAATTTGTTTTGTTTGACGGACCTCCCTTTGCTACAGGCTTGCCTCATTTTGGGCATTTTGTGCCTGGCACTATTAAAGACATAATCCCACGCTATAAAACCATGAAAGGCTATAGAGTGCCTCGTCGGTTTGGTTGGGATTGTCATGGTCTTCCTGTAGAAAATCTAATTGAAAAAGAACTATCTCTTAACTCAAAAACAGATATAGAAAAATATGGCGTAGCTAATTTTAATGAAGAATGCAGAAAAAGTGTTTTACGATATGTTGCAGAATGGAAAAAAACAATAACAAGACTAGGTCGCTGGGTGGATTTTGAAGCAGATTATAAGACAATGAATCCAGATTATATGGAATCTATTTGGCATGTTGTGAAGTCTTTATTTGAAAAAGATTTACTTTATGCAGGACATTATATTTTGCCTTATTGTCCAAGATGTTCAACAGTTCTTTCTAACCATGAGCTTAGTATGGATGGCTATAAAAATGTGCAAGATCCTGCCATCACTGTTAAGTTTAAGATTACAGGGGCGTTAAAAGATTCAAAGACTTGTTATAGTGACTTACCAGAGAATACTTTTTTTCTTGTTTGGACTACAACTCCTTGGACACTCCCTTCAAACTTAGGTCTTGCCGTGGGAGCTGATTTTGACTACATATTAATAGAAGAAAATAGTTTACATTACATCCTATTAGCTAGTCGCCTCGATGCAGTCTTTCCAAATAAAAAAGATGAAGAACCTTCCTATAAGATACTAAAAACAATAAAGGGAAGTGAGCTTGAAGGCTTATTATATGAGCCAATTTTCCCATACTTTTCTCATCTAAAAGCAAACGATGAAGGAAAGGCAAAAGATGGAAGCATAGGTTGCTTTAGAGTGATGTGTGGCTCTTTTGTTACAACAGAAGATGGTACAGGCGTAGTACACATGGCACCTGGCTTTGGTGAAGATGATAATGCTTTATGCAAGAAGTATGGACTTCCTACAGTGTGTCCTATTGACGCAGAATGTAAATTTACAAAAGAAGTTCCTGAATATGAAGGAGTTTTTGTAAAAACATCTGATAAAGAAATTATAGAAAGACTAAAGACTGAGGGAAAGCTATTTAAACGAGATACAATTTTACACTCCTATCCTCACTGCTGGCGTTGTTCTTCTCCTTTAATATACCGTGCTGTTGAAAGCTGGTTTGTAAAAGTGACAAAAATAAAAGAAACAATGCTACGAGTTAATGAAAGAATCCACTGGCAACCTGCACACATAAAAAATGGACGTTTTGGTAAATGGTTGGAGGGAGCTAGGGACTGGGCAATAAGTAGAAATCGATATTGGGGTTGCCCTATTCCTATATGGAGATGTAAGGAATGTGGAGAACTTCACTGTGTTGGAAGCAGAAAAGAACTTGAAGAACTTTCAGGCAAAAGAGTCGAAGATTTACACAAACATTTTGTTGATGACATAACTTTTCCTTGCAAGAAGTGTGGCTCTCCTATGCAACGCATAAGCGAGGTGCTAGACTGTTGGTTTGAATCGGGTGCAATGCCTTACGCACAAAATCACTATCCTTTTGAAAATAAAGAAGAATTTGAAAAGAAATTCCCAGCAGATTTTATTGCTGAAGGTTTAGACCAAACACGTGGCTGGTTTTACACTCTCACTGTTCTTTCTAGTGCATTATTTGAAAAGTCAGCTTTTAAAGCTTGCGTAGTTTCAGGCTTGGTTTTGGCTAAAGATGGAAAGAAAATGTCTAAGTCACTGAGAAACTATACAGATCCGAATGTAGTTGTGGATTCATTTGGAGCTGATGCTTTACGCCTTTTTTTAGTGAATTCAAGCGTTGTAAAAGCTGAAGACTTAAAATATAGCGATGAAGGCATTAAAGATGTGTTAAAAGGTATAATCATACCTTTTTGGAATAGCTATAGTTTTTACGTTACATATGCAAATATTGATGGGGTTTATAATCCTAATCTTCCTACAGAGCCTTTTCATTTTACAAACTCATTAGACCGATGGCTACTTTCAATCACAGAAAAATTAGTTTTAGATGTAACAAATGCTTTTGATGACTATGACTTATCAGCTGCAATTCCAAAGATGGTCTCTTATATAGATTTGTTAAATAATTGGTATATTCGTCGCTCTCGCCGTCGCTTTTGGAAAAGTGAAAACGATGGAGACAAAATGCAAGCATATCAAGCTTTATACACTGCATTAAAGCGCTTTTCTTTGCTTTTTGCCCCTGTAGTTCCATTCATAACAGAGAGTATCTGGCAAAACTTAAAGTGTGAAGGAGATGCATTAAGCATACATCTTGCAGACTATCCTATATACAATGAAAAGTGGAGAGATGAAGAACTTGAGTTTAAGATGGAAACTGTTCAAAAATGTATTTCTATGGGACGTAGTCTTCGCTATCAATTTAACTTAAAAATTAGACAACCATTAAAGGCTGTTGAAATTGTAACTCGAAATAAAAAAGAACAAACAGTGTTGCTTGAAATGGAAGATAGCATAATAGAAGAACTCAACGTTAAAGAAGTTATTTTTCATGAAAGAGAATATGATATGGTTGACTACACTGCAAAGGCTGCTTATAAGGTGCTTGGGAAAAAGCTCGGTAATCAGATGAAAGAAGTTGCCAAAAAGATTGAAGAGCTCACTTCAAGCGACATACAAGGCTTGCTTGACGGAGCCACACTTGGCATTGAAACTTCTTCAGGCATTGTCGAAATCACTCAAGAAGAGGTTATTATAAATAGAATTGAAAAAAACTCTCTTAAAGTTGTTAATGATGGAACTCTCACAATTGGCCTTGACACAAAAATTACTGAAGAGCTCTTGCTAGAAGGCTATGTTAGAGACTTAGTAAGAGGTATTCAGAATTTAAGAAAAGATTGCAATCTTCAAGTAACTGATAGGATAAATCTATATGTTTATGGTAATGAAAAGTCAAATGATTGCAAGCTTCTTGAAAAAGCTTTTGATATGCATAAAGATTATATTGCAAGCGAAACACTTTCTGCCACTCTGCTTTGGAGTAAAGTTCCAAGTGGAGTATTAGGTAATGCTGATGTGGAAGCTTCTGAGCAAATGTGGAGTATTGGAATTGAAAAACATGTATAAAAACTTTCTTTTTAGTTTAATAACATGCTTTTTATTACTCTCATGTGCAAGTCTACCTCCTCGTGGTTCTTTTGCAGGAGCAACAATTATAGGAGGAGACTCTGATGTTTTTATCTTTGTACCTGTTCAACACAACAAAGAATTGTTAACAAAAATATTACCCAGCCATAAGTATGTTAAAAAGGCTTTGGATAAGACTGATTTTTTATACCTTTCGTTGACACTAAAAGATTTGAAACAACCAGAAATCTTAAATAAATCAATTGAAAAAGAAACAGAAGATGTTCCTGAAGATGAGACAATTTCAAAGATAGAAGAAAATATAGAGGATGGAACTATTATTTCTGATGAAGCAATTGAAGAAAATGCTGAAAAAAATATTTTTGATTCTGTTAGCTACGACCTTTGTGCTGTAGGGAATTATCCTACGAAGCTTACTCAATTTTTTCTAACAAAAAAAAATGGTTGGATTCGCAAAAAAGGAAGTGAAGGCTACACATATTACCAAAAGGAAAATGTAGAAGAAGAATCTTTTTCATTTTTCTCAATACCAACAAAAGAACTAGCTTTGTTTTCATATAATGCTGAAGATGAAGATAGAATGGAAGAAGTTTTAACAAGAGTGGATAAGCCTAAGCCTGTTTATTTTGATGAAGATTTTGAAATGGCAATTCAACAAGGCAATCCTTCAAATGATATTTGTGTCTTTGTTGCAAACTCTCATTTTTTTCTTTCAAAACTATTAGGAATAGAGCTTGATTTGCCAATTGAAAGCTTAAAAGTATATCTGACTAAAGATACGTCACGTAGTAAGGAAATATACACATATAGCATTACAATAGAAGCAAAGAATTTAGTAGCAGGCTTTGCAACAAGGCTATTGTTAAGTAAATTATTAAAAACTCAAGTTCGTGTTAATGGAAACAAAATTGTAGTTGAAAAAGCTAAGATTACAAGCGAGCGACTGGTAGAGTTAATTCAAAAAGTAATAAGAAATCTATAAAAACTTTTATTAAGGTTTGAATATTCAAAATTAAGGAGGGAAATATGCCTACATATGAGTATGTTTGTGATAATTGTGGAAACAGTTTTGAAGTGGTTCAAAAAATGAGTGAGAAACCATTAAAGCATTGTGCTTCGTGCAATAGTGATAGTTTGCGTCGTGTGCTTTCTGCAGGGCTTGCAATTAATTTTATTGGAAATGGTTTTTATGCTAATGATTCAAAAGTAGCGACTAAAACAAAAGAAAGTACCTCTCATACAAGCTCTTGTTCTTGCTCTAGTTGTTCAGCGTCATCTTGTTCTTCTTGCAGTAATGGAAACACCTAAGTTTTTTTGTGAAAATTGTGGGGGTGAAGTGAACCGCAATGCTCACTTTTGCCCTCACTGTGGTAGAATTTTTGCCTCTGTTAGATGTCCTTCATGCAATTATTTTGGCTCTTCTTCGCAGTTTGCTAAGGGGTGTCCAAAATGTGGATATGCTTTTCATCCTAAAAAAGAAAAACAGAAAAACATCACAAAGAAGAAAAAAACTTATAAGGCTTATGACGATACCTTGCCAAAATGGGTCTATGCCTTGGTTTTTGGCATTCTAATTGTTGTGATAATAGCAATTTTATTTCATTGAAAAACTTAAGTATTTGGAGCTTTAACCTAATCTAAAATAGTTAATCATAACAAAAACACTCAGAACAAGCTCATATCAAAATAAGTCAAATTCATCTTTTTGCTTTTATGAGAATTCTATTGTAGATTTTACATCCGTTAATAACAGTTAGGCAAGGAAAATCGCCTATCCATCTTGCACTATTAGCAATTCCAATAATTTCAAATTGTTCTGGGTTATATTTATCTAAAAAGGTGATAGGAACTCCCATTATTCCATTACAACTTTCTCTTGATGATGATTCTAGCGTATGTTTCTTTTCCATTGATTGTAAAGCGGTATCCATATCTTGGGTTATCTGGTATGTATCTATCGAGTCCTGCAATTTCAAATTGTTCTGGATTGTATTTGTCGAGGAAGGTGATTGGCACTCCCATGAGTCCATTACATCTTGTTGAGACGAATGAATATTCTTGAGTACATTCTCTTGCCTCCAATATAACATCTGCCCTTTGAGATTCCAAGAGAATACTCGTTTCCGATGATTGTGAATTGCTGTGGGTTGTATTTGTCGAGGAATGTAATTGGCACTCCGATAATACCACTGCATCTGTTGTCTGTTGTCTGTTGTCTGTTGTCTGTTGTCTGTTGTCTGTTGTCTGTT
>CAUUAF010000096.1:0-6688 GCA_963543085.1 uncultured Treponema sp.
TGAGGATTATAGTTATTTACAAAATAAAAGTCAACGCCGATACTTTTTTTGCCAGAAAGGATTCTGTATTATAAAGGGCGGTGAGTGCTTTCCTTTTCAAGATTTCACATTCCTTTACCTAGCGTATTTTCTTCCGTTATAATATGCCGAGTATATTTAGGACATTCTTTGAAGATAGCTTTTGATTATCTCTTTGAAAGGGTTTCAAACTTTTAAATAGCTTTTTAATAAAAAAAATGGTACAATAAAAGCCATTATTAAAAAAATAGTTATGAGTATCTGGAAAAAACCTTTGTTGTTTTTTTCCAGATACCCGTCTAGTATTTATATAAGTTATTGTATAATAGCAACTTATATAAATTAAGAAAGCAAAAGAATTTAGAGATTCCCTCATTTTTCCACACCTTAATTAAAATTACGGTTCTAAATTAGTACATGTGACGATAGTACATTAGCTAATGTACTCACCCTAAACCGATCAGATTCACATAGCGATTCTTATCGGTTTAGGGGGGCGAAACTTATCAGTTTCACTATGCGAATCCGATCGGTTTAGGGTAAGCGAAACTTATCGGTTTGCTTATAGTGAAAGCGAGTGGTTTAAAGGCAAAGCTTATGAATGTTGTTGATAAAGAGGGATTGTGTTGTAGAAAAAGGGTAAGCGTAAAAACTCATATATTGACAATACTGTGTGCTACAATATATATAGATAATATGAGATTTGAGTAATCTTTTTCTTAATAATTTTTTAGGAGGTTTTTATGAAAAAGTTGTTTTTGAAGATGTCAGTTCTTTTATTGGCATCATTTATGATTTTTACATCTTGTAAGCATGATGTGAAAGATAAAGAAGGTGGTGAAAATCCAAAGGATGTGCCTAAGTTAGTGTTAGAAACTCTAACTATTCACAAGAAACCTGTGGAAAAGAAGAAAGTAACGCTTAGTCAAGATCAAATTGTTGCAGGAGACATTGAAGCACATTTTAGTTATGGCTCAGTCTCTGACGAAAAGATTGACGTTGTAGTTAAAGATAGTCCTTTTGTTTTGGACAAAACAAAGCCAAAGACTCTCCATATAAGTGTACCTGCGAAAAAAGACACATACAAAGAGTGGGAAGGGAGTGTGGAAGTTAGCTGGGAAAAAGAGGAAGAGCTAAGCACTGATTTAATTACAGCTGCAAGTCTTTCAGGTAGTTATGAGAATGGAACCCAGTTTTTTGCAACAAAAGAGCAAATGAATCTTTTCATGAAAAACCAAGGCTTAATCCTAGAAATGAAAGGACCACAGGCTATTATATTATTTGGTTCTAACAAAGTTACTTGGACGAAATGTCTAGTAAATGAAAAAGAACTTCCGTTCCAACCATATCCAGCTCTAGGCTTTAAATCTGTTGTTATGGTAGCCCTTGATTTGCCTCAAGTTGGGCAAACGAATGAGTATAAAGTCTTGGTTGAAGCAGGAGATAAAAAACAAAAAACTTCGTTTAAGATTAAAAGATTGGAAGGAACAGTTGACATTCCATACTTAAAACTCATTGTTGTTGCAAGTGATGTGATAACCGACAAAAACTTGCCACAATTGTTTGACGGTAGTCGTCCTAAATTTAGAGGAACAGATCCTTGCCATATAGAAGTGCAGTGTGCAAATGATGCGGTTGCGTCATGCGTTATCGACGGAAGCTCTCCCATTTCTATGCAAACAAAAACTGTCAATAAAAAAGAAATTTGGTATGCAGAACATTCCGTAACAGGTATTGATCCTCATAATGGTAAAGATGTTGATGTTTTGATAAAGCCTAAGAACACTCATGACTACCATGAAACAGTTTGGAAATTTCATTTGACTTACCAAGCAAAAACACCTATGAATGTCATCTACACATTCAATAATAAAGCTAGGAGAGAGCTTGGAACAGAATTTGTGAATGACCTAGAAGCTGGCAAAAAACCAACACTTACAGTTGCTAATGCTTCCTTCCTTAATATGAAGCTTTATGCAGTGGCAAAATTGAGCGAAGTGAATGTCAATGGAACAAGTTTTACAGGTTCTGCATTACAGAGTAAAGGTATTGGAACAATTTTTTATCATTCATTACCTATTACAACTACTGAACAAGATGTTAGGATTGTTTTAGTTCCTAAAGACACAGGAAAATATGCCACAAAAGTCTTTGAGTTTAAGGTGAAAGGGGATGGTAATAAAGAAAAGTTAGACCCATCGCTTTCGATAAATGAGACATTTAATTTTTCTGATGAATTCATAACAGGGCTAACAAACGGTTCAAAACCTCTTCATAAGGTGTTTAAAAGTCCTGCAAATATTGAAGTGTCAGTTGACGAATATACCTACACTTTCTTAACTAGTTCTATAAAAATCAATGAAGAAAACATTCAAATAATTGAAGAAAAGAAAGGCTATAAAACTTATTATCTTGCAAAAAAAGCAATTGATGTGACAGAGTTAGAAGCAAAAGATGTGAAAATAGAATTTGTGCCAAAGACTGAAAATATGATCTTACCTCTCATTTGGGAGTTTAAAGTACAGGGGGGAGCAGAAAAACCAGTATTTCCCAAAGATAAAATCTCACTATTCACCATCAATGG
The DNA here is from genome assembly GCA_963543085.1 of uncultured Treponema sp. Lineage (GTDB taxonomy): Bacteria > Spirochaetota > Spirochaetia > Treponematales > Treponemataceae > Treponema_B. The sequence continues at coordinate 2,603 of CAUUAF010000096.1, forward strand.
AGTAGGAGGTTATGGAGATCCATTACCAAAAGAACTCATTGATAATTTAACTACTTCAAACCCATACACCTATATCATAGATGCAAATCAAGCAGTTATTGAGGTAGGGTGGTATAAAGAAGTTAACGAAATGCTTAAGTATGCAATATTTGAAGTTGATGGAAATGCTACAACTGTTAACTCAGTAAAAAGATCAAATGCTTATATTTGCTCGCATACAATCTCTCTTCCCGATCAAGCGGAACACACTGTCAATATAAAAATGATTCCAAACGAGGATGCTAACTACAAAGAATTAGTGTATAGTTTTAAGATTAAAAACTCTGGTCTTTTGCCAAAAATGCCTCTCAAATATGGATTTGAAGATTTTCCTATTTTAGATGGAGATGAAAAAGAAATTGAAACAGATATGCCAATTATTGCTGTAACTTCTGTTGAAGATAATGATGAAAAAATTATGGAGGAAGTTACAATAAATGGTGAAAAGGTTGAAATTGAAAAGAAAAAGGCAACAAATGGAGATGGTTTCATCTTTGAAGCAATTAAAGCAGTAGATATCTCTCATACTAACTACACAGACATTACAATTTCTGTTACCCCGAAAGATGCAACAAAATATAGGGTAACCACCTGTGCATTTAAGTTGAAAGCAAAGAATGCAATGCCAAAAGATAATGGTGAGTTTGACTTTGATGCTTCTGGAACACAAAGAGTTTTGTATGACGTAGAATGGGTGGATTCTCAAGAAAGAGATGCTAGCAATGACCATGGAGCAAAAACTGCTATAATCACCTTCTTTACAAAAAGTCCTCATGCAAAAGTTAAGTATAAGAAAGTGTTTATTGGAGAGGACAAAGATAATGAAATCGTTTTTGAAAAAGATCTTAGTAGTTTTGAAGATGCAAAACATATTGGAAATAAGCATATTTCTAAAAAGATTGAGTTAGATCAAGATAAACCAATTACTATTAAAGCAGAAGTAGTCCCAGATGAAGGGAGTACAGACCCTAAGAAAGGCGTTTATTATTTTATGTTTAATCCTGTTGTGCTTTTATGGGATTACGCTGAGGGGGCAACTCATGCATCATACACAAATTCTGTTAATGATTTGCAAGAAGCTCAAGGTGTGAAAACTCCTATCATTAAAGTGGATAGGACAAAAATTCAAGGAGGCAAGATATACCTTGCTTTGAGTGCTTGGCTAGAAGATTATGGTTGCACTGTGGCAGATAATGTGAACTTTAGTTTGTTAGACGTAGAAAAATCTATTCAATGGTATAAAGCTACAATTGATGTTTCTAGTTTGAACTCTCAAATAGATGAAAAGGAAGTTTCTTTCCCATTGTTGTTTAATGGTAAGCCTTCATTCACATACAAATTCAAAATAAAACTTCAATAGTTTTAACTTCCCCTTAAAGTTCTAAAAAAAAAATGAGCTTTAAGGGGCTTTTTTTCATGTTAATAACTTGAGAAGGCTCCTCTTAATTGTGAGAAGCGAATTAATTGCTTACCTTCTTAATTTCTTAGCTTATTTTACTGTTCCTTTCTTGATTTTTCCATCATTTTTAAGCCAAAACAAGAGAAAAAAAGTCAATCGTACACATTAGAGGTGCTATAATGAAAAAGCTTTTTTCTTCTATTGTTGCTAGTGTTGTATTACTATGTTTGTTTTTTTCTTGCAAGGAAAAAAATACCATTAGTTTGGTAAGCTACAATGCCCAAACTTTTTTTGATGTTATTAAGGATGGCAGAGAGTTTAAGGACTTTCAAAATGCAAATTGGAATGAAGCATCTTATAACGAAAGAATTGATAGACTTTTAGAGGCTGTCAAAATATGTTCTAATAGCTTAGTAGAAAAAGAAGATTTACCTGATATTTTAGTTTTAGAAGAAATTGAAAGTGTTGAAGTGCTTAAAGATATTTCTAAACGTCTTTCTAAGAATATCTATAATCAAGCGATTTTTATCCAAGAAAAAACTTCTCCGTTTAATACAGCTATTTTTTCAAAATATAAAATCTTGAGTGCAAAAGCACATAATGTTTATTTTGAAAACAAAGTTTTAAGACCAATTATCGAAGCAGAATTATTAGCTTTAGCTGGAAGTGAAGAAATTAACATAACAGTTTTTGCAGTGCATTGGAAAAGTAAACGTGATGAAAATAAAATTGTACGAAGAATGCAAGAAGAATTGCTATATAATCGAATGAAAGAAAAAAAATCTGACTTTATTATAGCATGTGGTGATTTCAACCAAAACTTGTATGAATTTTCTAAAATGAAGAGTTTTGATAATGCTTGGAATTTATACAAAAAAGATGTAGATGAAGATATTGGAAATGTAGACGGAAGCTATTGCTATAAAGGTAAATGGGAAAAACTAGATCATTTCTTTTATTCAAGCAACTCAAAAATAAAACCTATATTTTTTACTGTTGCAACCAAAATTCCATTGGTGCGTGATGGAAATATAAATAGATATAACATTGCAACAAAAACTGGATATTCTGATCATCTGCCAATTGGTTTGTTGTTAGAACTATAATTTTGGAAATTAAAAATGCAAAAAATAATAAAAAAGATAAAAAAACTTTTTTTGCCCCTTAAGATATGTTTTACCACTTCCGATATAAATTAACGAGGTATGGGAAGCACAAGTTGCTGTTTTAAAACTATTGTAGAGGGGTTTTGAAAAGGTGATGAGGTGTTTTTAGTATCTTGAGAATGAGCATATAGTAAGGCAGGGATGCCACGCCTCTTTGATATGAGGAGAGGGAAAATCGCCAAAGGAGTAGCATTATGATCATTAATCACAACATGAGCGCTATGTTTGCACAAAGGACTTTGGGAAATACAAATGTCCACACACAAAAAAACATAGAAAAGCTTTCGTCAGGGTTGCGCATTAACCGTGCAGGTGATGACGCATCTGGTTTAGCAGTGTCTGAAAAATTGAGAGCTCAAATTAGAGGTTTGAATCAGGCAAGTGCCAACGCACAGAATGGTATATCTTTTATCCAAACAGCAGAGGCATACCTTCAAGAGACAACTGATGTGATTCATCGCATCAGAGAGTTGAGTGTTCAATCTTCTAACGGTATCTACACAGCAGAAGACCGCCTCTACATTCAGGTTGAAGTATCTCAGCTTGTGGCTGAAGTGGATAGGATTGCAAGTCATGCTCAATTTAATGGTATGAACATTCTTACTGGTCGATTTGCTAGAGAGACTGGGGAAAACACAGTTACAGCTTCTATGTGGTTCCATATTGGTGCTAACATGGATCAGAGAACAAGGGCTTATATTGGCACAATGACAGCATCAGCTCTTGGTGTCAGAAATGTTGGTGATGACCAAATCCTAACTATCGAAACACCTGAAACAGCTAACCGTGCAATTGGTGTTCTTGATGAAGCAATCAAGAGAATCAATAAGCAAAGAGCAGATCTCGGTGCTTATCAAAACAGATTGGAACTCACTGTTGTTGGTGTTGACATTGCAGCAGAGAATCTCCAAGCTTCTGAATCTCGCATCAGAGATATTGACATGGCTAAAGAAATGGTTGAGTACACAAAGAATCAAATTCTCACTCAATCTGGAACAGCTATGTTGGCACAGGCAAATCAACAAACTCAGAGTGTGTTGAGCTTACTTAGATAAGAGCTTTAAGCGTTCTGTTTAGAATGGTGTACTCAGTGTGGTCGTAATAGACTTCAAGTAGGGTACACCATTTTTGTTTTAAAAGATTTTTAGTAGAGCAATGTATGGAAAAGTTTCAATATGTATTCTTAGATTCAGGAATTGGTGGTATTCCTTATTTGAATTATCTATTAAAACTAGCTCCAGAAGCTTCTGCTCTCTATGTTGCAGATTCAAAACACTTTCCTTATGGAGAAAAAACTCAAAGTGAAGTTATTTCTTTCACATTAAAAATTGTCAATAATATATTAAAAAATATAAAACCTGAAATTATCATATTAGCTTGCAATACCATGACAGTTTCTGCATTAAAGGAATTAAGAAGCTCTTTCAATTTTCCTTTTGTGGGTACAGTTCCTGCTATAAAACCTGCAAATCTAGTAACTAA
>CAUUAF010000097.1:0-6632 GCA_963543085.1 uncultured Treponema sp.
CAACGAACATATTGCTTGAATAATTTTTGCCTTATATATATAATCAAAAGCCGAACTTGTTAATAGTAAGGAGGTTGTGTTTTTGGCTGTTGGTTACCCCCCCCCCCCCCCGAGAGATAGTTTGGATATAAAGCGAGGTATTGGCTTTAAACTTACACTAACTATATCAATAGTTTTATCAATTGTTTTTATATGTAAAGCTGGATATGACGCAACACTTAATTATTCAAAAGCAGTAAGACAAAAGACACAGCAAGTTAAAGAAGAAAATATGATTCTAGCGAAAGATCTAGAAATGTTTTTTTCTGATGCATATCAAAGTATAATTGATGTAATGGCAATTGTAGGCTATGAACTAGACTTACCAATTGAAGAACGCAATAGGAATAGAGTTATTGAATGTGTAAAAAAAATATTACAAAACAATGAGTCGATAAAAGCAATTGGTGTATTCTTTGAACCAAATGCTTTTGATGCCTCTGACGCGTCTTTTCAAAATCAATTAACAAAAGATGGTAGGTTTATTCCCTATATAGAACGTATTGGTACTAATCTCAATGTTAGGGCTGTATCAGGTATAGATAATGAAAAAGAAAATGAATGGTATATAAAACCAATTAGAGAAAAGAAAGCTTTATTATTTCCACCTTATATTGCAGAAGCACAGCAAGAAAAAAGAATGCTCACGACGATTGCTATTCCTATAATGATGAGGGGAAATTCAATTGGTGTAATAAATGCAGATTTTGATATTACTTTTATTCAAGATAAGATTACTTCAATAGAAGGAACAACCAAAGAAAACTTCAAGGGAATATATGCAAATGATGGCACAATTGTGGCAAATGGAATTGATTCTTCAACAATTATGAAAAATGTATTGGATCTATTGCCACAAATTAAACCACATTTTGATCTTGCAAGTAAAAACCAAGATTCTAATGAAATTATTGTTTCAAAAACTACAGGGAAAAGTTCTCAATTTATATTTGTGCCTATTCAAATAAGGGGAATGAATGTTAATTGGATTTTTGTTTCTATAACACAGCTTTCTCTTTTTACTCTTGAAGCAAAAAACCAAACTATCCAAACACTTATTCAATATGCATTAATCACTTTAATAGTAATTTGCTTTTTATATTTTTCTATTAGAAGACGTGTGTCAATTCCATTAAAAAATACTGCTTTAGCTCTTAAAGATATTGCCCAAGGAGAAGGAGATTTAACTCATCGTCTTTTTTTACGTGGAAATGATGAAATAACAGAACTCTCTCGTTATTTTAACATGACAATAGAAAAAATTGGCTTTACCATTAAAAATATCGATAGTAATACTCAAATAATGGAAGAAATTGGTTCAGAGCTTAGCTCAAATATGACAGAAACTGCTTCTAGCATACATGAAATTAGCTCAAATATTGAAGGAGTCAAACAACAAACATTGACTCAAGCTAGAAGTGTTACAGAAACTGCTAGCACTATTGAAGAGATTACTCGCACAATAAAGCAACTAAACGGAAGTATAGAAAATCAAGCTTCAAGTGTTGCTCAATCTTCTTCTTCAATAGAAGAAATGGTTGCAAACATTGCTAGCATAACTACTACTCTAGAAAAAAGTGATGGCTTGATTAACGAGCTAAGTGGTGCAACTCGAGATGGTAAAGATACTTTGGTGCGCTCTAATTCTGTTACAACAAAGATAGCAGAAGAGTCAGGAGCTTTAATGGAAGCTTCTAGTGTTATTCAACACATAGCTAGTCAAACTAACTTACTAGCGATGAATGCAGCAATTGAAGCAGCCCATGCAGGTGAGGCAGGAAAAGGCTTTGCAGTTGTAGCTGATGAGATAAGAAAATTGGCAGAGGATTCAGCAAGACAGGGAAAAACTATCACTTCAACTTTGAAAAACTTGTCAGGCGAGATTACAGGTTTGTCTGACGCTTCAAAGCTTGTGGAAACAAAATTCAATGTGATATTCAACCTTGCCGAACAAGTGAAAGAGATGAGCCATCGTCTAACTGAAGCCATGAGAGAGCAAGAGAACGGAAGCAAAGAAGTATTAACTGCTATAAAAGACATCAATTCTGTGACAAATGAAGTGCAGCAAGGTTCTGATGAAATGCTCAAAGGTAGTGAAGGTGTTGCTAAAGAAATGCAAAAACTAGATGGCTTAACTCGACTTATAACTGATAGCATGAATGAAATGTCTGCAGGGGCTGTGCAGATTAGCAACGCAGTGACTGAAGTTGCAGATATCACACAAAAGAATAAAACCAGTATAGAAGCTCTTGTAAAAGAAGTAGGGAAGTTTAAGGTGTAATAAAAATTGTTGTGGATTCAAACATCGGCCAAGCCGATGTTTGAATGATTTATTTAGAAGGTACTCCAACTCCTACATATTCAAAACCATGAGATGAGATAGTATTTGGATCGTACACATTTCTAAAATCAAAAAAGTGTTTTCCACACATGGATTTTTTTAAATCTTCAAGATTAATTGTTCTATATTGATTCCATTCAGTTAGTAAAACAACAGCATCCGCACCTTTTACACATTCATTTAACTCATCAAAGTATGTGATTGATTTTTCTATGTTTTTTAGCCTCCATTTTGCTTCTTTAATTGCAGCAGGATCTGTTGCTTTCAATATTGCTCCCATTTTGGCTAATTCTTCCAAAATAACTAGAGACGGAGCTTCTCTCATATCATCTGTATTAGGCTTAAAACTCAAACCAAGTATTGCAAATACTTTTCCTTTAATCTGTGCTTCGCCACTAAAGCTATTTTTTATTTTTTCTACCATTTTTAACTTTTGTTTTTCATTTTCTTCAATCACAATGTCAACAATTGAAACAGGGGATGAAGCATCCTTTGCTATTTTTGAAAGAGCTTTTGTGTCCTTTGGAAAACAGCTTCCCCCATAACCAGGGCCTGGATGCAAAAACTTAGAGCCAATTCTACCATCTCGTCCCATGGCTTTTGCCACATCCTTCACATTTGCACCAACTTTTTCACACAGTGAAGCAATTTGATTTATGTATGTTATTTTCACAGCCAAGAATGCATTTGAAGCATACTTAATCATTTCTGCACTTTCTAAATTTGTTTCTATATATGGAGTGTCATTTAGATATAGTACTCGATAAACATCTTTCATAATATCTCTGGCTTTTTCGCTTTCGCTACCAATGACTACTCGGTCTGGATGAGTAAAATCTAATATTGCACTCCCTTCTCGCAAAAACTCAGGATTAGAAACAACATCAAAATCTGCAATAGTAATTCCTTTTTTCTTTGCTTCATCTTTAATCCAAGAAGAAACATTTCTTGCAGTTCCTACTGGCACAGTACTTTTATCTACAATAACTTTGTAAGACGTTATAAATGGAGCAATACCACGAGCTACATTTTCAACATATTGTAAATCTGCACTTCCATCATCTTGTGGCGGAGTTCCAACAGCTATGAATATGACTTCGGATGAGGCGACAGCTTCTTCCAAAGACGTAGTAAAAGAAAGACGAGATGAGGCAACACCTTTTTGCACTAAATCTTTTAAGCCTGGCTCATATATAGGAATAATACCTTGCTTTAAGGTATTGATTTTTTCTTGATCATTATCCATGCAAATTACCTTATTTCCAAAATCAGCAAGACATGCCCCTGACACCAAACCAACATATCCTGAACCTACAACAGCGATATTTGCCATATAATAACTCCTAAAATATATCTATAAAATTTCTTTCATTTTGATTGAACATAATGAGCCCCAAAAAGAAAAAGATAATGGTAAAAGTTAAACTCGTAGATACTATCCAAAAATCAACAGAACCAACTCCATAAAAACACATTCTACATGCTTCAATCGGAGCATTTAATGGGTTTATATAAGAAACCCATTTGTATTTTTCTGGAATCTGTGAAAGAGGATAGACTACTGCAGTGCCATACATTGCAATATTTAGGGCAAACTCAACTAAAAGACGTAAATCTCTATATTTTGTTGTTATAGAAGAAATAATCATGCCAACTCCATTTGCTATGAGGGCAATCCATAACAATATAAATGGAAAAAAAAGAATATAAAATGATGGAGTAATATTTACTCCCATAAAATAATAGTAGATATAAAAGGCAATCAAAAACAAAAATTGTATTGCAATTTTCATCAAAGCTCCTACAACATTGCTAATTGGAACTACAAGACGTGGAAAATAAACTTTCCCAAAAATACTAGAATTGTTTGTAAATAGATTAACTGCGTCAGTAAAACACCCAGAAAAGAAACTCCATAGCATGGTTCCTGTATAATAAAATAACATGTAAGGAAGTCCATCTGTTTTTAATGATGCAAGATGACCAAACACAAAAGTGTACATAATACTGGAGATGAGTGGATTAATTACATACCACATAGGACCAAGTATTGTTTGTTTATACTTTATTACAAAATCTCTTTTTATAAAAATACGAATTAGGTCTTTATATTCAATTATTTCTTTAATTGGTATATCAAATAAACGTCGATTTGGACGTAATATCAATGTCCATTCTTCATTTTGTTTATTTGTCAGGTTTTCAGACATTTTATCTCCCTAAAAGTTAATATTTAGAACTTTAAAGTAATTTGCTAAAATAAAAAACATCTGAAGGAAAAGTAAGTTTTATATTTTCTTTATTTCCTTCTATTATATGTATGTCAATATTTGGACAATACTTCAATACTAAACCACAATCATCTGAAAAGTTAATATCTTCGAAAGATAATGCTTCTTTGTATGCTTTTTTTAATATTGAAAGCAAAAAACACTGTGGAGTTTGTGCATTATACAAAGTGTTTCGATTAGGAATACTTTGTATTTTTCCATCTTTGCTTAAAAATATTGTATCAGTAGTTTTTGTTGCAACGGCACAGGCTTCATTATTATCCAATGTTTTTACACAAGAGCTTATTACTTGCTGACTTATTAAAGGTCTAACTCCATCATGAATTAATATTTTTTTCTCTCCCTCATAGAGTTTAATTGCAGAGTATGCAGAAAGATTCCTTGTTTTTCCACCTTCAATTATGTGTTTAACTTTTTCAAATTTTTCTTCTTTTACCAAGCACCTTACTTCTTCTATGATTTTTTTATTTGCAACAAGACAAATCTCGTCTATATGAGGGCATGTGTCAAATTTTTCAATAGTATAGCTGAGGATAGTCTTCTCTTTTATCTTTGTTAGTTGCTTTATTTCTTTTTCTGAAAAACGCTCTCCTATACCACCAGCTAAAATCACTGCAATTGCTTTCATTGATACGCCCACTCTTATCTAATTTTAAATATTATAGCAAAAAGAATAGTGGTTATAATGATTTGCAATATTATAAATCGTAATAGTACTTGAGTAGGTGACCATTGCAATGCTTTTCGCAAGTGATCATGTAGTGGAAAACGTACATTTTTGAAAGTGATTATGTGAAAAAACCTTAACAATGCCACTTTCACAATTCCCGTGCCTCCATTTATTAAAACCATACTGCTAGTCATGAGAAGCAAAAAAGGATTACCAGAAATTACCACTAACACTCCAACTACAAAGCCTAAAGCTCTAGAACCAGCGTCTCCCATCAATGCCTTGCTAGGGTAGGCATTATACCATAGATAGCCCATAAGACAACCAGAAAGCAAGAATATCATTACTGCCCAAGAAGCACCATCACCCAAATATGGCACCATTAGATAAGAAGCGACTTTTATGTTACCGAGAATAAAATAAAAGATACCTCCCAATGAAAAAAGTGCAATGAGTGTTAAGGTGCTAGAAAGACCATCAATACCATCTGTGCAATTTGTTGTGTTTATAGATATCCATAGTATTAGAATTGAAACTGTAAAAAAGATAGCAGGATGTATCTCTATGACCTTGCTAGTGATTGGTAGCCAATAAAAAACACTTCCGTTGAAATATATAAAAAAGAGAACACAAGTTGTGCAGATGGAAAGAATTAAATCGAGTGAGCCTTTTAGGTATTCATTCCAAGGACTTTTAGCTCTATCATCAAGATATCCTGTGAGCATAACAAACCATGTGAGTATTATGATTAGAGTTTGCGTTATTGTAGGGTATACTAAAATAAAAAAAAGAATGCAAAAGAAAGAGACAAAGATTAAGCCAGCAGATGTGGGTTTTCCTATTGCTAATTCTGGATTTACTGCATAGCTCCTTCCTCTATCACGTGGAAGTAAAAAATAGAACTTAGGTAGTAAGAATAGTGTTACAAAAAAGCCTGAGAAAATACCTAATGCAATTAACACACTATAGGACTGAAAAAGACGTAATGGTCCATAAAGATACCCAAAATATGAAGATATGATACCTAACATGATAGTTTGTGATTATATAAAAATATATTTATGTCTGTCTATATAGCTTAAGGATATCAAAACTTAACAAACTCGTATATGTGAAGTCGAGCGATCTCGCATATGCAAATCGCTCGAGTTGGGGATGCGAAATCGCTCGATTTGCGACCCCCAAATCGCTCGGTTTGGGGTCAGTACATTAGCTAATGTACAACCATAACATTAACTAATGTACTCATATAACACTAGTTAATGTGGAGATAAAATTTTAAGTTGAAGTA
>CAUUAF010000098.1:0-6490 GCA_963543085.1 uncultured Treponema sp.
CTAAAACGAGATAGAAATGATGCAAATGCAAACTATAATATGGGACGTTTTGCCTTGTATAATAGAAGTCTTGATGATGCAGAATATTATCTTACTAAATCTATAGACACTTATAAAAAAACAAACAATCTTTCTTCAACAAGTATTATGAATAGTATTGATGCAAGACGACTTTATGGAGAAATTCTTTCAGAGAATAAAGAGTATCTAAAAGCTGAAGAAGTATATGCTGATGCTTTAAGTAGCTATCAGGAGTATTCCAATAATAGACTTACTTCTCCTAATAAAAATATTGGGAAGCTTTATTCAGATTATGCAGATATAAACTATTTTGTTTCGGGGGATTTAAGTAGGGCTTTACAGTCTTATACTATGGCAATTAATAATATGAACGATACACCTTCTATAAAGTACAGAATCGGTTATATTTATTATCAAAAGAAAGACTATGAAGATGCAATGAAAAACTTTTTATTGGTGTATACTGAAAAAAAAGATGATAAAAATTTACTTTATGGACTTGGAAACACTTTATACAAGCGTGGTTCATATTATTTGGCACAAGGTTATTATGAGCGTCTTATGGAGATGTTAGAAGCTGAAAAATTTAGGAAACATGGTTTTTCTCTTACTAGACCAGATCATTATGACTTCATTGATGAATATATGAGAGCTACAAATAATTTAGGAGTCATATTGAATAAGCTTGCTGTACAAGATGGGAATTCAGAAAAAAATGGTAGAGCAATGGCACTGTTTGGTGAGTCTTCTAAAACATGGGATATCTTAACTCGAAATCCTGTAACAATGGTAGCTTCAAAGGCTAAAAGTTTAGCATATCTTAATATTCAAAATATGATTAAACCTCAAACAGGATTTGAAACCGAAATATATCCTGATATTCCCAAAACGCTAGAAAATGAAATGATATTGACAAAAGACATAGATATGTAGTGTTTTTGCTCAATTGTTGAATTCTATAAGAATAGGCTGATTGACTTTATTTTAGGTTGGTCAGCCTTTTTTATTATATTGTTTCTATATGTTTATTGTAAATTAAAAAGTGTTATTGTTTGACTAGAAGGTTTAGAGTGAATATTTCCATTTTAAAATACAAAATAACCCTAATTTTACTCATTGACATATCTTTATAAAAAGGAATACACTTGAAAGCATCTTAGTTTAAGGAGAAGGTTTTATGGAAGATATGAAAGATTTGGGATTTGCTTCAAAACAAATTCATGCAGGTCAGGATAAGAACATGTATGGTGCGTTGGCAACACCAATATATCAAACATCTACGTTTGTTTTTGACTCTGCAGAGCAAGGTGGTAGACGTTTCGCTTTAGAGGAAGAAGGTTATATATACACAAGACTTGGAAATCCAACAACTACCGTTATTGAAAAAAAACTTGCAGTATTAGAGGGAGCACAGGCATGTGTTTCTTTTAGTTCAGGTATTGGTGCTATCACTTCTTGTCTTTGGACAGCACTGAAAGCTGGAGATCATATAGTTGCAGGAAAAACCTTGTATGGTTGTACTTTTGCATTTATGAATCATGGGCTTACACGTTTTGGAGTTGACGTATCTTTTGTGGACATGAGAAATAGTGAAAATGTTAAAAACGCTATGAAAAAAAATACAAAAGTTGTCTATATAGAAACTCCTGCAAATCCAAATATGTATCTAGCAGATATCAAAGAAATTGCAAAAATTGCGCATGATTATAATCCAGAATGTATTGTTGTGGTTGATAACACATACATGACTCCATATCTACAGCGTCCTATTGAGCTTGGAGCAGATGTTGTGGTTCATTCTGCAACTAAGTATTTGAATGGACATGGAGATGTAATTGCAGGTTTTGTTGTAGGTAAAAACAAAGAGTTTATGGATCAGGTTCGTTTTGTAGGTCTTAAAGACATGACGGGTGCAACTTTGGGACCATTTGAATCATATTTGATTGGTCGTGGTATGAAGACTCTTGATATTCGTATGGAAAAGCATTGTAGTAATGCTCAAAAAGTGGCTGAGTTCTTGGAAAAACATCCAGCAGTTGATTCTATTGCTTATCCAGGCTTGCCTTCCTTCCCACAATATGAATTGGCAAAGAAACAAATGTCATTACCAGGAGCTATGATTGCATTCACTGTTAAAGGTGGGCTTGAAGCAGGTAAAAAGCTAATTAATTCTGTGAAGTTTGCAACTGTTGCTGTGAGTTTGGGTGATGCAGAAACTTTGATTCAACATCCAGCTAGTATGACACATTCACCATACACACCGGAAGAAAGAGCTGCTTCAGATATTGCTGAAGGCTTGGTTCGTATTTCTATTGGTCTTGAAGATGCTAAAGATATAATTGCAGATTTAAAACAAGCGTTAGATAAAATAAAATAAATGAAAGTTCTTATAGTTGGAAATGGTGGCAGGGAACATGCACTTGCGTTAAAGATTAAAACATCTCCTCTTGTGGAGAGTATATATGTGGCACAAGGCAATGCAGGGACTCTTGCCATCGCGGAAAATGTGGCAATAAAGATTGATGACATTGAAAGTCTTTCAGACTTTGTTATAGAAAAGGAGATAGACTTGGTTGTTGCTGGTAGCGAATTGCCACTATCTTTAGGTTTAGAAAACATAATTAGGGAAAAGTCAAATAAAGCTGGGCATAAAGTGCATTTTTTTGGACCTTCCAAGGAGTGTGCCTTATTGGAAGCTTCTAAAGATTTTTCTAAAAGCATGATGAAAAATTTGAATATCCCAACAGCTAGGTATGAGAGTTTTCAAGATTATGAAAAAGCTGTTGAGTATTTTTCTTCATTTGAGAACATTCCTGTTATAAAAGTTGATGGTTTAGCTAGTGGAAAGGGGGTATTTCTTCCTGAAAGTATAGAAGAAGGAAAGAATATACTTGAATCTATAATGAAGGATGGCCTTTTTGGAAAAGCAGGAAGTAAGGTTATAATAGAAGAAAGACTGGAAGGTGAAGAACTTTCTTTAATGGCTTTCTCTGATGGAAATGATATAGCTCTTCTACCTGTGAGTAAAGATCACAAACGTTTGCTTGCAGGCGATTTAGGACCAAATACTGGGGGCATGGGGGCTTTTGCTCCTCATCCAAACTATTCAAAAGAGCAAATTGAAAATTTTGCTAAAATCACCATTGAGCCTATAATAAAAGAAATGACAAGAAGGGGTACCCCATACAAAGGGGTTCTTTATGCCGGACTTATGGTAGGTAAAAGTGGTGTAAAAGTGTTGGAGTATAATTGCAGACTTGGAGACCCAGAAACTCAGGTGCTTATGGAGCTTTTTGAAGGAGATATTGTACCAACATTGGTTGCATGTAGTGAAGGAAAACTTTCACAGAATCTGCCAAAATGGAAAGATTCTTTTGCTATAACTGTTGTTATGGCAAATGCAGGTTATCCTGAAGGAAAAATAGTTCCTGTTCCTTTGAAAGAAGCTGAGCTAAAAGAAGAAGAAGGTGTGAAAGTTATACATGCTGGAACTAGCATTGTTGATGGCACTTTATACGCTACAGGAGGAAGGGCTTTGTGTGTAACCTCTTGCAATAAGGATGCTAGCATTGCTATTAAGGCTGTATACAATAAGGTCAACAAAATCAATTTTAAGAATTCTCAATATAGAAAAGATATTTCAAAATAAAAATTACAGGTCAGTTTTTGTATTTTGAGATTTTGTATAGGTGTTCTAACATGGTGCATTATCGCAGTTGATAACTAGCTTAAATATAAGGGGTTATTAACAAAGAGTGGTAAAGGTTTATCATGCTATATGAGAAATACTGAAGCAGTTATTCTTGATTGAGCGTGTTGTGATTTTGTTAAAATAATACTAAAGAGCAATGTAAAATTTCTTATTACCTCACTAGTTATGATTGGAATTACTCTTTAAAAATCATAACGATCATAGATTAAATGTTTGCAATATTATGCTCAAAAGTTTGAATGATTGTGAAGTTGCATATTTTGTTATTTTTGTGGTACATTTGTGAACATTAAACTTATATAAGTTTATAGGAGAGATTTTTAATGGGTAAAAATAATTCACTTTATGGTGATGCAGGTGTAGACATTGATGCAGGTAATGAAGCTGTTAGAATGATGAAAGAGCATGTGCGTACAACATTTAATGCTTCTACACTTTCTGAATTAGGTTCTTTTGGTGGACTTTATAGTGCAAATGAATTATTAAAAATGAAAAAACCTGTACTCGTTTCTTCAACAGATGGTGTTGGCACTAAGGTTAAGATTGCAACAGAAGCAGGTATTTTTTCAACTGTTGGGCAAGACATTGTCAACCACTGTATTGATGATATATTAGTGCAAGGAGCTAGACCTCTTTTCTTTTTAGACTATTTTGCCACATCTAAGCTAGACCCTAAGGTTGCTGCGGAAGTAGTTAAAGGAATGTCTTTAGCTTGCAAAGCTTCTGGTTGTGTTTTGATTGGAGGGGAGACAGCTGAAATGCCTGATGTGTATTTGCAAGGCGAAATGGACATTGCTGGCACTATAGTTGGTGTTGTAGAAGAAGATTCTATACTGCCTAAAAAGACAATAAAAAAAGGAGATGTTTTAGTTGGTCTAAAGTCTCATAGTCCTCATACAAATGGATATTCGCTTATTAGGAAGGCATTTAAGGGTGTTAGTCTCGATACTGTTTTTGAAGAGTTGGGCAAGCCATTATCCGAAGTTTTATTAACTCCACATCGATCCTATCTTAGTTTGGTACATCCAATTTTACAGTCAGAACCAGATTTAATTAAAGGTATTGCACATATAACGGGTGGTGGTTTTATAGAAAATATTCCACGAATATTACCAAAAGGTGAAGGTACACATTTTGTTGCAAAAATTGATACGTCAAGTTGGGATGTTCCACCTCTTTATGGCCTGATACAAAAAAGGTTAGATGTTCCAAAGAAAGAAATGTATAGAGTCTTCAACATGGGTGTAGCTTTCATCTTAGTTGTAGAAAAACAAAATGTTGCAAAGTTGCAAAAACTAATAAATGAAGAAAGCTATATTATAGGAGAGATAGACGAAAAAGAAGGAGCAGGAAGTCCTCTTACAGATCTTATACTATAGTATGCATAATGCCTTGAAAAAGTCTTAAAACTTTTTCAAGGCATTTTTTTATGCATATTGCTAAAAACAGATAAACCTATTTATAAATCAAATAGCTAGAAACAAGCCAGAAGTTTAGGTTACCATTAGTTGATTTTGTTGATTCAGGAATAGCAAAACTAAAAGAACCATCTTTAAAATCTTCTAAAGGTATGCTTATGGGCAATACTACACTACCAGGACACCAATTAGAGCGACCTAAGTCGGATGAAGTTACCCCACCTGGAAGATTACCAGATGTTGGATTCCATTTTCGATATTCTTTGCAACTTTCAATCCAAGGAATAAATTTTTTAATTTCATTACCATTTAAAGAAATGATATTTTCTTTTTCATTGAATTCATCTCCAATATTTTTCCCACCATGTCCTGTAGTTATATAATAAAGTTTAGCTTCTGTAAATTTTCCTTTAGTCTCTACTTTTATTCCATCTTTGTAAGAAGCAAACACATCAGGATAATGCTGACCTATATACAGGCATGTGTTAATTAATGGCAAAACTTTATATTTTTCGATTGGTTTATTTTCTTTATTCTCCACTATTTCTAATTTTACGTCAATCAAAAAACCTTTTTTCGTCCATGTATCAATCCAACAACCTAAATATGCACCATTTTCCAGCATTGAGTATAAATGAGAAATATCACATTCCCATTTAACATCTTTTTCCCAAGCTTCAATTCCTGCTGGTAATGGTGGTGATTGATAGCCTTTAGAAAAATATCCTACTCCAAACGGAGTCATAAATCTCATTGCTTCAACACAAGGTTCATAGTCTTCTAGCATTATGATACCGGGATATTTTTCTAATTCTCCTTCCATCTTGGGATACTTTCCATTTTTTGCTATGTCTATTGGATTAACTCCTTTTTTTGAGTCACTTACAATGAAGATTGAACCAGAACGGTCATAAGGATCGCCATTAGACACGAGACGAACTTTTAGTTTTATGCTTATATCTTGCTCATATTTTGGAATTTCAAGTCTTTTTAAGATAAGCCTACCGTTTACTAACCTTATAACCCCATTTGTATCTGGTTCATTATATCCATTTGGAACAACTTTATCATTAAAAACTATTGGAGCGTTCTTAAAAACATCAATAGTCATATCTCCAAAAATCTTAGGATTTTTTTCATTTAGATTTTCGTTTTTGTGCCCTTGACAAGAAAAAAACAAAAAAAATAGAAATAAAGAAAAAATAAACCTTTTACTCATACATACTCCTTAAAATTTTTTACTATATGTGAAGACTTAATAAAGACCTTTTCCAGACGAGTAGAAGTGTACACTTTTTTTGTTTATAAAGTATAGTGTTTTGATAACACCTAAAATTTA
>CAUUAF010000099.1:0-6313 GCA_963543085.1 uncultured Treponema sp.
CCCGACCCCCCCCCACCCCCCACCCACCCCCACTCCCCCCCGCCGGGGCAAAACACTACTCATTTTTATACTAACACTCCTTAGATAAATAAGATGAAAAACATCTTAAAACTCCAACCAGATGTTAATACAAGAATAACAAAAATACAAGATATTTTTACTTTTATAATCAACTCACCGCTATGTTTAACCATAGAATGCATTTAAATAAATTCATGATGACATTCGCCTTTCTTTGAGTTTTAAAATCAAAGTTTGTAATTCATCTTTAAGCATTTCCAATGTATTTCAAAAGGTACAGTCCCTTATATAATTATACTCTTCATCAGAAATCTTAAAATAAGAACAAATTATTTTGTCGACATCATCTTGTGTTTTTGAACCAAGTATAATTCTTTGATATACTTCATTAAAACTCTTGGCTAAATCATGGCACAATATAGGTAATGGAAAATCTTGAAAATGTTGCCTTAAAACTTTCTTAGATTTAAATTTTTTCTGAAAAATAAATGTATAAATAGGACTATTAAATAGACAGATAAGGATCTCTTGAGGATAATCATGAGAAATAATGATGTTTGCACTATTCAAAACCAAGCTACCGTCATCAATAGCACAAACAATTTTATCTGAAATAAACTTATACACTATTTTTTTGCTTCGGTACATTTTTTCAGGAGCAACCTGTTGAAATATCTCTGGAGTAAACTTTATAAAACTCTCAGGTGATTTTAATTTATATGGTGTTATATCCCTTCCTTTAAAAATAGGCTCTTCATCTTCGTTTTGTTTATTGTGAACATATTTTTTATTGTTCCCTGTAACAATTCCTAAAGCAAACTTTGTAGTAGTTGGCAGCTTTATAGACTTTTCACAATATAATTTATCCAAGATTTTATTATCAGTAGCTGAAACCATGTAAGATATAAAATAATATGGAGGAGCTATATTTGATATATCAAGTTCATGGTCTTTTCCATTTTTAACTTTAATGTGTATTTCAGTTTCAACTTTTTCTGAAAGTTTTAGTAAAATACATTCAGATTGAACTCCATTGAATGCTACTCCAAGTGGAAAAATCTCTATATCTCTTTTACACTCCAATAAAAATCTTCTGATATTTTTATGAGCTGAAACATTCAATATAGATTCGGGAAGAAAAAAGCACAACCGCCCCTTTTCAGACAATTTAAGTATTGAGTTATACAAAGCAATACTAAAAACTTCAGTTGTGTCCAACGATGAATATTTATTCAATAAAAAAACTTTTTGTTCTTTTTTGAATTTACTTCCCCATGGTGGGTTTGTAACAATGAAATCATATTTTTCATTATCTTGATTAAAGATATCAGTTTCATCAGAAAAAAATAAATCATGTTTTTCAATATGGGGGGCAATATTTGCGTCATTAAAAAACAAGACAAGGTTGATATGGCAAATCAATAGAGCAATTTCGTCCACATCAAAAGCATAAATATTTGAAGGATTATGTTGTTTTGAAAGAGTATTGATTAAAATACTTCCACTTCCACAACAAGGATCTAATATTTTTGCAGACAAAGGAATCCTTATTGATGAAAGTATTTTAGCAGGTGTATAAAAAGAACCATCTTTTGATTTAGTTGCACTGCTTTGAATAGATTGATAAAATGCACCTAAGATATCATCATTTTTGTTTTCAATATAAACACTTTGAAAAACATTTACTCCACCATAAATTTTATTTATCTTATTATAGATTTCTGTATGCTCAATATACAAATCATTATTCATAAGAATTTGTTTTGCAAGACAACAAACAGCCTCTAATATAGAAAGATTAGAATTATTAAATTGTTCAACAAGCTTTATAAGGAGTTCTTTTCGGTTTTTATCTTTGATGTCTAAGAATATAATTTCAGATGTATTTTGATAGGAACGATTTGCACGACTTTTTAATTTATTTGCACTAGATTCAACAAAAGCCACTAATGAAGTGTACACTTCATTTGAATAAATTCCATTTATTGGAGCTGGAATAAGACCTGTTTTTATCCAATTATTCACAGTAGCAAGCGAGATATTAAATCTATTTTGAACATCGCTCTTATCAAAAGACTTTTTTTCAATCACTTTGAGAATCTCTTTTGCATATTAGATGTGTTTCTTTCCCAGAATACACCATCTGAATATCCTTGAATTTCTCTATCCGCATCAGCTATTTCTAAACGCTTTTCAGCCCACATACAATACTCTTCATTCAATTCAATTCCGCAATATCTTCTATTTAGTTTTTTTGCAACAACACTTGCAGTTCCACTTCCTAAAAAAGGGTCAAACACAATATCTCTTTCTTTTGAAGAAGCTAGAATCAATTTTGCATAAAGCTTTTCACTTTTCTGCGTTGGATGATTAGTATTCTCACTCATTGACCAAAATGGAATTGAAATATCATCCCAAAAATTAGAAGGATATGTCAATCGAAAATTCCCATCTTTTTCTTCATTCCAATCTTTTGCTTTCCCATCTATTCTATATGGCGCTAAGACTCTTCTTTTCATCATTACAGCATCAACATTAAAATAGTAATCACATTTGTTTTTCACTGCAAACCAAATATCTTCCATTCCATTTTTCCAGTTTTGTTTAGCACCTCTTCCCTTTTCTCTTTGCCAAGTAATTCTATTAATAATTGTAAGTTCTTTCTCAATAGCTCTTTGAAGTAAAGATGTACATTTCCAATCTCCACACATATAAAGAGAACCACTATCTTTTAATTTTTTGCAAACCTGAGGAAACCATGTTTCAAGATATTCCTCATAACTACATTCAGATCGAGAATTAAATTTTATACCATTGAAATTCTTTGTTAGATTGTAAGGTGGGTCTATAATAATTAAATCAGCAAAACCATCTGGGATATATCTTAACATTGTTAAAATGTCACCATTTAATGTTTTGTTTATTACATTCCCATTTTGCTGAATTGTCTTTTCAGTAACGAGCTTATTTCTTAAACTCTCAATTTCATCTGTTTTGAGTTCCAAAGTTCTATTATTGACTGCCCTCACCTTTTGCATAAAAACCAATCTCCGAACAACACATCAAATACTTTTACAAGCAACAATCACTAGATTGAGAGAAAATCAACATAAGCTCGTCTATACTAGATATAACAAAATCTAAATGCTAAAAAATACAGAAAAAAAGTGGCACACACTACCTGCCAAAACAAACAAATGCCAGATAAAATGCATCCATTTATGTTTTTTCATTGCATAAAAAATACAACCAAGGGTATAACACGCCCCACCTGCAAGCAAAAACACAAAGCTAACTTTTGGAAGCACAAGTCTAATAGGACGAATCATTGCAACAACAAGCCAGCCCATCACAATATATGTAATTACAGAAAGAATTCGCACCTTGCTACCAAAAATCGCATAAAAAACAATACCGATAATAGCAATTGTCCAGATAGCAATTAAAAGCCAAAACCCCTTTTCATGTAATGGCCCCATACAAAAACCTGTATAAGTTCCTGCTATCAATATGTATATAGAAATGTGGTCAAAAATACCAAAGACTTTTTTCGCTCCTAGTGGCAAAGCATGATACAAAGTTGAAAACAAATACAGAATCACTAAAGAAGAACCAAACAATGTAAAACCCACAACATAAAGTGCATGATAAGAAGCTGGAGCATACAAAGTCGCTCTTATAATAAGCAAAACCAAACCTGCAATAGAAAGTCCTGCTCCAACTCCATGGGTTATTGCATTTCCAATTTCCTCACCTACAGAATAGCGACGTTTTGCTACAGTTGTTTCGTTACTCATATACTTCCTCTACCTCCGAATTGCTTTCCCGTTGTTCTCCAACAACCTCAAATACCTTCACAGCGTCATTTAATGCTGTAATCGTTACTATTGAACCATTTGCTAGATAATATGGAAATTGAAATGCCCCTCCATAATGAGGAAACTCTGCAATAGTACTTTTAGTGCCATCTGGATTTACCACATCACACGAAATAGTTACAGGATATGGATATCTAGGTAAGTCAGCATAATACACACCAAATACTAAATCTTTTTCTTGAGTCTGAGGAAAAGCAAGCGTTAGTTGAATTGTTGAATAAGGAGCTACTTTCTCATCTTGTGTTATGCTTTGCTCAACAACACAAGGGAAAGGAACATCTTCAGATTTTCCACTAACAAAGCTGAAATTAAGTGGAATTGTTGCCATAGCCTGATATAAACGCTCCAAGTTCATGTCCAAAAAGTTAGGCACTTGAATTTCTTCCACCTCATTTCCCTTACTCACAACAAATTCAATTTCGATTGTAGAACTAATTTCAGTTCCTGCTGGTGGGTTTTGCTCTATAATTGTTCCTTCAGGTGCTTCATCGCTCCTATACATGTAAGGCTCTTTTATCACTAATAGTTTTTTGGAATTAGATGTGAATATTGAAGCAAATAAATTTTTCACATCCTTTATATTTTTACCAACATAGTTATCAACCTGTTCTATTACAGTACCTCTACTCACAACTAATGTAATTCGCCTTCCTGCCTTTGCAACAGTTCCAGCTGTTGGGCTTTGACTCAGCACCCTACCTCTCTCTAAAGGATCATCTGAAAACCTTAATTGCAAACGTGGATAGAGTTCCTTTGCCTGCAACTCAAGCAAAGCGTCTTCCAATGTACTACCTTCAACATTTGGTACTAAAACTTGATCTTCTGTCTTTAAGTAAACAAAAAATACTATAACAGACATCAACACAACAACAACTAGCATCACAAATGAAGTAAGAATGATAACAGAAGCATTATCTTCAATTTTTTTGTTTAAACCCATTATAAAACTCCGTAAAACAGGCAATTTTATTGCAAAGTGAATGTTAGAAAATTAGGAGAGCCATTTAAGAAATCTTTCCATCTAAGCTTTTTTTTTGTTTCCCATTGCAATTCATCAATAGCCAAAATACCTTCTCCCGTGCAAATAAGAATGCCATTATCTTTACCCAACACCTTACCAATAGCTTTTTCACAGTTTTTTTCACTATGCACGTGAGCGTCGATTATATTCAATTTTTTTCCATTACAAAAGGTGTAAGTTCCAGGCCATGTAGAAAAGCCACGAATCTGTCTTTCAATCCGCTCTGCACTAAGTGACCAATCAATCAAACCATCAGACTTTTTTAACAGTCTTGAGTAGGTAGCTTCTTTTTCATCTTGGGGTATTGCATTTAAAAGATATTCATCAAAATCGTTTAATACTTTTTCCAACATTACTGTAGCTTGCTTTGAAACTTTATTTTCTAAAACCGAGCTTGTTGTATCCTTCTCTTCTATTTTAAATCTTTCCTGCAACAGAATATCACCTGAATCGAGAGCTTCTTTTATTGTTTGAATTGAAATGCCTGTTTCATAATCTCCATTCCATATAGCAAAAGGAATTGGTGCAGGGCCTCTCCATTTTGGCAACAAAGATGGATGAATATTAATTCCACCTTTTTTGAATAATGACATAAACTGCTTTTTAAAAATCTTCCCATAAGCAAAGCACACAAGGATATCTGGTTTTAATTTTTCAATAGAAACCATAAATTCATCATCTAACTTTTGTGGAGTAAAAATAAGAAAATCTTTAGGTAATATTCCCTCAGACATTAGGTTAATGCAAGCGTCAAAGACTTCGGAGTTTTGCACTTCCATTTTCCTTCCACGGCGTGTACTAGGACTAGTTAGGACAGCAACAAGCTCAAACTCACTTGCAAGAAGACGAAGAGTTGGAACTGTAAAAGATGGAGTTCCTGCAAAAAGAACTCTAGGGGAGTTATTTTTTCTTTCCATATAGCTTTTTAAATTTACCTATAGCCCTTTCTTTAATTGTTTCTTCGAGTCTATCTACAAATAAAACACCATTTAAATGATCATATTCATGTTGAATAACACGAGCTAGAAGCCCAGTCGCCTGAATGAGTTGCTTTTTCCCATTAATATCCATATATTGCAAGGTTACATCTTTGGGACGTATAACCTTTTCATACACCTTTGGAATACTCAAACAACCTTCTTCCATAGAGCATTGCTCATTTGAAGTTCTTATAACTTCGGGATTTATAAAGACCATTCCAGAATCTTCCTCAAGTTGCACAATAAATAACCTAATATTCTTACCAATTTGAGGAGCTGCTAAACCTATTCCATTACTCTTTTTCAATGTGATAAACATCTCATCAATCAATATTTTTATTTCTTCATTTATGCAGGGCACAGGGCTAGAAACCTCTCTCAATGTCTCTTCCCCCATTTTCAATATTTCCATG
>CAUUAF010000100.1:0-6250 GCA_963543085.1 uncultured Treponema sp.
AGTTTAAGAAGCTTGCAGAGAACGACAAAGAAAAATATTCTTCCTTTATAAAGGAATTTAATAGACCACTCAAAGAAGGGCTTTATAGTGATTTTGAGCATAAAGATGAAATTGCAGAACTTGTTCGCTTTAAGAGTACTTTTGAAGGAGCAAAAGAAGACGAATGGGTAAGCTTTGATGATTATGTTTCGAGAATGAAACCTGACCAAAAAGCAATATACTACATTACAGGTGAAGATGAAAAAACATGTCGCAACTCTCCGCACTTAGAAAGCTATAAGGCAAAAGGCATTGAAGTGCTTATTATGGCAGAAGACATTGATGACATTGTTATTCCTATGCTTGGTAAGTATAAAGATTTTGAGCTTAAAGCAGCAAATAGAATTGGTTCTGATGAAGAGCTTAGCACAGAAGAAGAAAAGGCAAAGGCAAAAGAGAAAGAAGAAGGCTTAAAACCATTGCTTGAAAAAGTTCAAGAAGCATTAAAAGATGAAGTGAAAGAAGTACGTCTTTCAAAAAGGCTTTCAGATTCCCCTTCTTGCATTGTTATTGATGATAAAGACCCTAGCTTGCAGATGGAGCGAATGATGAAAGCTATGGGACGCAACGATTACGAAAAAGCAAAGCCAATTTTAGAAATCAACGGCGAACACGCTATCCTTTCTTCTATCAAAGGAAGCGAAGATAAGGAATTCATTAGTGATATCTCTCATGTATTGCTAGATCAAGCTCTCTTAGCAGAAAAAAGAGAATTGAAAGATGTAACAGACTTTATCAAGAGGCTTAATCGAATCTTGGTGCGTGGAGTAAAGATTTAAGGCTAACTTTTTGTTTTATCAAACAGTTTTTTATTTATTGGCAATAATATTGCCATGAGTATTTATAAGTTGTGAGGGGAATACTTTGCACAAAGCAAATAGTACCCCTCACAACTTGTACCCCCTGCCCTACTTTATACTTTGTGTTTCTTTACCTTGAAAAGAAATAAACAAAGACTATAATATGATATTTATGAATTCCCTTGCTACAATAACAGAAGAAAAGAAAAATCTATTACTTTCTCTTAAAGCGAAGTTTGAAGAAAACTCTGAGCAATATAAAAGTAATCAATATGATGAAGCAAATACAAGACTCGAATTTATAGATGAGTTTTTTAAGTGTTTAGACTGGGATGTTGGAAACAAGCAAGGGTTTTCACATACTTACAAAGAAGTCGTTGTAGAAGATAAAGTTAAAATAACAGGGGTTATGAAAGCACCTGATTATAGTTTTAGAATTGGGGGCGTTAGGCACTTCTTTGTAGAAGCTAAAAAGCCTAGCGTGAATGTTAAAAGTGCCACAGAGCCTGCCTTTCAAGTGAGGCGTTACGGCTATAGTGCAAAATTACCCCTTTCAATTCTCACAAACTTTGAAGAATTTGCAGTGTATGACACTCGCATTAAGCCTGAAAAAACAGATGATGCAAGCGTTGCTCGCATTTTTTACTGCAGGTATGAGGATTATCTAAGTAATTTTGATTTTCTATACAATACATTCTCCAAAGAAGCTATATTAAAGGGTAGGCTAGCTCACTATGTTGAAGAAAGCAAGAACAAAAAAGGCACGAGCGAAGTTGACAAAGAGCTTCTTAAAACTCTTGAAAGCTGGCGAGAAGACTTAGCAAAAAACATTACTTTGAATAATCCAAAAATAAGCTTGCACGAACTCAATCTTGCGGTGCAAAAAATAGTCGACAGGATAATCTTTTTGCGTATAGCTGAAGACAAAGGAATTGAAGAATATGAGGCATTAAAGCAGGCAATTAAAAAAAGCAAAAGTAGCCCAAAAATTGAACAAAAATCTTCTATATATAAAGCTCTCATTCAGCTTTTTGACAGAGCTAACACAAAATATAATTCTGGGCTTTTTGCGACGTTGCCATTTCTTGATGAACTCACCATTGAAGACAAAGTCTTCATCAATATAATTGAGGGGCTTTATTACCCTGATTGCCCTTATGAATTCTCTATTTTGCCTGTTGAGATTTTGGGTAGCATTTATGAGCAGTTTTTGGGCAAGACTATTAGGTTTAGGGGAGTTAAAGGGGAGAGGCATACAGCTATAATAGAAGAAAAGCCTGAAGTTAAAAAGGCAGGTGGAGTATATTATACGCCTGAATATATTGTTAAATATATTGTAAAACAAACTGTTGGAGCTAGCATTAAAGACAAAACGCCTGAGCAAGTGGCAAAAATGCGGATTATTGACCCGTCTTGTGGAAGTGGGAGCTTTTTGGTAGGTGCTTATTCTTATCTTTTAGCTTGGCACCTAGATTATTACACTCAAAATAAACATCTCAAAAAAGCATTAAAAGAAGGGGCTGTGTATCAGGCAATGGGAGGAGCTTATAAACTTACCATTGAGAAAAAGCAAGCAATCTTATTAAATAACATCTATGGCTTAGACATTGATGAGCAAGCAGTGGAAGTGAGTAAGCTCTCGCTTTACTTAAAGCTCTTAGAAGACGAAGGGCGTGAAGCTACAAGCAAAGAAGAGCTATTTAAGCATAGTGATTTGAAGCTATTGCCATCATTGATGGGCAATATTAAATGTGGGAATGCATTGGTAGAAAGCGATTATTATTTGGGAAAAGAGGCAAACCTTTTTGAAGATTTGGATGCAATGAGAGAGATAAATACTTTTGATTGGGAAAAGGAATTTGTAAGCATATTTGCCAATGGTGGCTTTGATTGCGTAATTGGCAATCCGCCGTATGTGAGTACTGGGAATCAATTAGTTACAGAAAAATTAAAATTACAAAGAGAGTATATCAAAACATGCAAAAGATATTTTTCATTATACAAACAGTGGGATCTCTACATTCCATTCATAGAAAAAGGTCTTTCTTTATTAAAACCTAATGGTGTATATGCATCTATTGTTCCATATCCATTAGTGAATCAAGAATATGCAAAAATAATCAGAGAGATGATTATAAATGATTATAACCTCATTGAGATTGTAAATTTGTATGGAAGAAAAGTATTTCAACATGCAGCTGTTACAAACTGCATACCTATTGTAAAGAAAGAAAAACCTCAAAATACAGTCGCAATTTCTCATATCGATGAAGAAATGGAAATACATACAAACTTTGAAAAATCATACTCCGAGCTTGTAATTGATGAAAAATGTGGAGTATGGAATCTTGAAAAAGAAAACAAGGATGCTACTAGACATAGTGATTTACATGTGCTTGGCGATTTTTGTTATATAAGCAAAGGAGCTTGTTGTAGTTCAGATGAAAAAATAGCAAAAGGTGAATTCAAAAAAGATGACTTGATTGTTAATGTTAAGGATGAGATTCATACACGAAAATATATTGTTGGAAAAGATATTGGGAGATATATCATAAAAAGAGTAAGATATATTGAATATGGAACTAAAAGAAGTCCTGCAAAATGGCAAAGAGCTAGATTTATTGAGTTTTTCACTTCACCAAAACTTTTTATTAATGTGCTTGGAGAGATGGTAGTTGCATTAGATTTTGAAAATGAATTTATTAATGATGATACAACCATAGGATTAGTCTTGTGGAAAGACTTACAAAATGTTAAAAGTATAGGATTATTAAATAGCATAAAAAAGTTTTCTCATCACTCAAGAATCGAGATGGAAGAGCTATCAAAAGAACTCAATCTCTATTATCTTCTTGGGATTCTCAACTCAAAATATGCTAGTCATCTTCTTTCTGTTAAACGTGGAGATTACATTAGAACATACCCAGAACACATCCGCAATTTGCCAATTCCTATAGCCTCACCTAGCGACATGCAAGCTCTCACAGACTACGCCAAGCAAGAACTAGCCCTGCACGCAAAGTTAAAAGAAGCTCGCACGCCTCAAGACAAATCAGTTATCGAAAACGCCATAAAAGCCCTCGACGCTCAAATTGATGCCATCGTCTATAAAATCTATGGGCTAAGTAATGAAGAGATTTTAGCATTAAAATAGATACGAGAAGTTATGTCTTTGCAGAAGACAATTTTTTATATTAGTGTAAATTACTATCTACTAAAACACTGTATAAATGTAATGTAGCATCGCATCAATACGGAAGAACATTCCTTATAAACACAAGATGTGATAATATTATTGGCAAAGAGAAAATAAAGCTATATACTGCTATTATGCTATGAACATATACAAGCTATGAAGGCTTTTTACCTAATGCTCAGGTATATGATTTTAATTATAGCAAGGAGGATATTATGGGTGCCATGATAAGTAGTATAGATTTTGCCAAATATGTACTAAAATGTGTCAAAACAATAAATGAAAACATAAGTGAGCCTATTGTAATGAATGAAACAAAACTACATAAACTTATATATATATGTGATGGGCTACTTCTTGCTTCCAACAATAATATAATAAATGAAAATGCCCATGCATGGAATTATGGTCCTGTATATCCTAAAGTACATACTTGGGTATTGAAAAACAAACCTTTTAATTCAGATATAGTTGTTCCTCAAAATGTAACTGCTTTCTTAGAAGATATAAAAGCAGAAGAAATCGTAATGCCTGTAATAAAAAGAATGGGAAGATATACAGCTGGTCAATTGTCAAATTGGTCTCATAGACCTGGTAGTCCTTGGGAAAAAGCACTCGAACGTAATAATGGTGTAATGAATGGAATAATAAACAAAAAAGACATGAAAGAATATTTTTCTAGACAAGAAAATGATGAATGATATAGATAAAAACTTAAATATCATAGAAAAAGAAACGAATCAGATAAATAATTCGCCATCAAAAGCTAAAGATGATGAGGACTTAGACTCTTCTTTTATTAATCAAGGAAAAAGATACAGAAATAAATTATCAGAATATGGATATAAAATTAGTGTTATTTCACATCCTTTTAATTTATTTCGTATTGCTATTGCAATAGTTATTGTATTTTTATGTGCTAGGTATATAGCTCCGTTATGTCCTACTTCTTTGAATAAAATATTAAAACTGATCGAAGACGATAGTAAATTCGTCCTTTCATATTTTGTGACTATTATACTAACAAATGTAGTTACAAAATATATTGAGACACATCATAAATAAAAACTTTTCAAAGATGTTAGTTTAAAAGATATTTGAAAAATAATAATCAAATTTAAAAGTTAAAGAGTTTTGCTGACTTTATTTTAAGATATCACACTAAAATCCATCTTATAAACCTTCCTATTGTAATTATCACATTTATTGTGTATCTTTACTTCCGATGTCAAAATTATTGACAAAAAAGGAGAACGTTATGAATAAGCCACCAGTAGCAGAACGTATTGAAAAAGATTTGAGTAAGTTTGGAAAAAAGAGAATTGACCCATACTATTGGTTAAAAGATAAAACTAATAGCAAAGTTATTGATTATCTAAAAGCAGAAAATGCCTATAAAGATTCCGTTATGGCAAGCACCAAAGATTTACAAAAAACTCTTTACGATGAAATGGTTGCTCGAATAAAGGAAGATGATGAATCATATCCAACTTTTAAGAATGGCTACTATTATTATAGTAGAACAGAAAAGGGCAAACAATATCGCACTTATTGCAGAAAAAAGAGCCTTGATGGAAAAGAAGAAATTATCCTTGATGCAAACAAAATGGCAGAAGGCAAGCCAGCTTTTATTTTCTGGGGTTATTTTGTTAGTCCTGATAATAAAAAATTAGCATATCTTTATAACGAAACAGGTTCTTATGCAGAGTTCACATTGAAGTTTTTGTCATTAGAAACAGGAAAAGAAATTGGTTTTACACATGAAGGTGTAGATTCTTTTGCTTGGAGTAATGATAGTGAATATGTTTTTTATACAGAGATTGATGAGACTTTGCGTTCTTCTAAGTTCTTTAAAAGGGCATTAGATGGAAGTGGAACAGAGCTTTTGTACGAAGAAATTGACGGAAAGTTTAGGATTGGTTGCTACACAGACACTGCAAGAAAATATGTAATCTTACAAAGCAATAGTTCCACAACAAGCGAAGTATATTATATCAAAGACTGTGATTACAATGGAAAACTTGAGCTTTTTCATAAAAGAGAACATCATTTTGACTATGACGTTCTTCCATACCACGATTATTTTTATGTACGTTGCAAAGATGATAATAATCTAAATGGATATGTTTGCAAAGTTAAGGCAAGCGATATAAGCAATAAGTCAAAATGGGAAATCATCATTCCAACCAATAAAGAAGAGCTAATTGAAGCTCTC
>CAUUAF010000101.1:0-6233 GCA_963543085.1 uncultured Treponema sp.
AATAGTGGATCACCATGCCATTCCCTGCATAAATTCCGTAATGCTTATATAAGCCCTTATCCACAAAAAGAATGTCTCCCTTTTGAAGAGAATTGCCCGTGCTAATTACCGAAAGAGTATTAGAAACTAGAGAATTTTCCATTTTTACTCATCCTTAAACTCACCACTCTAAAAGAATGTAGTTTATAGCTTTGCTATTTTAACAAATAAAAGACAAACCTGCAAACCCAAAAAAATGCTAGATTTTGAGAAAAAATCTTTTATAAGCTTTCACTAAACTATTCAAATATTAGTTGATTTAATGAAGCATATATGTCTATTATCTTTTTTAACTGTTCTAAAACCTTTTCTTTAAATTCTATAGACAAATTAAAACGCTTAACAAGGCTATTAATAAGCTCTTGTTCGGATGTTTTGAATTCTCGATCGGATAAAGCCAAGCCCATAATCTCAAAAAAGATAATTTTTAAGTCTGTAGCTGTGCTTATTTCGATAATTTTTGAAATAACTTCTTCAAGGCTCTTTTCTGTGGAATATCGCACAGTACCCAACTTCATCTCAACACAATAATCTTGAATATAATGCTTTTCTTCTTCAGCAAATACGCCATCAACTTTAGACATATGAATACATAAATCCAAAAAAAGTTCTTTTTGTTCACCAGAAAGACCATTCAAATACATAATTTACCCTCTCCTTAAAATTTTAATTTATATTCTTGCCTTATTGTAAAACAATCATATCCTTATTGCCAAACATTTGTACTAAATCATCATTAAGTTTTTGATATTTATAGCCTTTGTAGTTATTATAGACTATTTCATTTTTTTCCTTATCAAAGCAAGCTAACACAACTGTTTTTGCAGAATCATCTTTAATAGCAACCGCAAGTAGATTTTTGTCTTCTCTTAACATTCTTAACATGTCGGGATTTTTAAAAAATCTTACTGCCATCTCTAAAGTCAAAGTCTCAATTGTCTCATAATCAATACTTTCCTTTATTTTCTTTTTTGTTAAACCAAACAAGCCAGCGAGCAAAAGAATTCCTGCAATAATTCCTGTTATAATTAGTATATTTGCTAAAGTCATATTTTTCTCCTCCTAAATGCTATGTCAATACAATCATATCTTTACCTGCAAATGCTTTTTTTGTCTCTTCATCAAGAGATTCCGCAGTGATTCCTTGAGCATTTTCCTCATAATCAACAATTTCATTCGTTTCTTTATCAAAAAGACAATTAACAACATTGCAATTTCCATTTTCTAAATTTTCTTTTATGGCAACAGCAAGCAAATTCCTATCGGCTTTAAGTTTTTCTAACCTATTAGGATCTTTAAAGAAAGACACAATGTTACTAAAAAACTTCAAAACTCTAACAGCTATTTTCTTTATATAATCCCAAATGGCTCTTGCCATATCTACAATACCATTAATTACATCACCAATAAATCCCATATTAACCTCCCTACTTTAAAACCAGCATGTCTTTTCCTTGGAGCTGTGCATTTAAGCTATCGTCCAAAGCTTTTGCATAAAAGATTTTATGTTTTTCTGAGCCATCAAGTATTGGCACTTGATTTTTATCTAAAAAAACTAAGTGATATTCATTTTCTTTTTTTAGCTTTGTAAGACATGCTGCAGAATGCTTTTGAGGATTAAAATTTGTTTTTGCAAAACGAACAACATCTTCAAACTTCAAAAGCGGTGTTTCTTCTTCCTCAACATTCCATGCCATTCTAAAGATAGCACCCATTCCACCCATTTCTTCTATAATTTTTAATCGTTTAGAAGTTCCTTCTTTTAGGGTATTAAAAAAGCTATCTATGCACTTCTTAAAATTTTCTATAAAATCGTAAGAACTTGTATTGTTTCCTTTTTTACGTGCAGTCTCCCCAATACTTTCTTTTGCTATTTGTGCTACTTTTTCTTTTAGTTTTTCTACATCTTCAAACATATCATCTAACATTTTTATTCTTCCTCCTTAGTTTGTGTTGTTTTTTCAACAACATTAAAGTTTTTGTTTTCTATATTTTCTTTAATGCTATTGGTTAGCTTTTGTTTTTTCTCTTCACGAAGTCTTTTTTCTTCATCACGTTTAAGTTTATCTTGAGTGAACATGTCAATAAATGTTTCGCTTTTTATTTTTTGTTCTTGCGAAGTGGCTGCTTTAATTAAAGAATTTAAAACAAGATTTTTAATTTCACGTGGTGCAAGACCATCAGATAAGTCTCCCAAATTACTCCAAAACTCATTTTCTTTTGAAGGACGTTCAAATGGAGCTTTTGCAGGAATAAAGCTATCAATTATTTTTATACGCAAGTCTTTATCGGGCAAGCTAAATTGAATATGCTTTAAAATCCTACTTTCAAAAGCTTGATCATAATTCACTTTTAAGTTGGTAGCAAAAATTGTAATTAAGTCATAAGTTTCTAGCAAAATAAGCATTTGACTCCTTAAAGAGTTAATTGCCTGATCTGAGCTAGAACTCACATTTGTAATTCTTTTGCCTAAAAACGAATCTGCTTCATCAAAAAACAAAACAGAATTTGTTTCTTTAGCCTTCTTAAAAGCTGCAACCAGATTTTTAGGAGCATCTCCTACAAACTTAGATTCTATATCAGAATAATTTAGCGGCAAAAAAGGCAAGCCCAGTTCTTTTACTATTGCATGAGCTGCCATGGTTTTGCCTGTTCCAGGCGGACCATAAAAATTGACCACAGAGCGAGCAATAGGGTCAACATCCGAAAAGCCCCAATCCTTATAGATTAGGTCTTTTTTGCGAATTAAGGTGATAATATCGCTTAATTCATCTTGTGTTTCTTTTGCTAAAACTAATTGAGACATAGAATAGCGAGGCGTTACAGGCTCCACATTCAAAGCAATTTCATCTTTTTCTAAACATGATTTTTTTTCTTCATCACATTTAGATGGCAGCTCAGCTTTTTCTTTTTTTTCTACATCAGCTTCCAGCAAAACTATTATTTTTTCAGCTTCTAAAAAAGCACTATATTTTTTTACAACCAGCCCTGCCATTCCAACAAAAGTTGACCACTTTATATCAGTTTCTGAACTTTTGTTTTTCTTATCATGCAAAGAACATATAAAAACTCTTTCTTTAGACCAATTTTTTACATTATGGTGAAAACTACAGGTAACTGTTTGAATATCTTTTGCAGTTTTTTCTAGCTTTTCAACATAGTAGTCATAAATAGCATTCGATATTTCATTCAATTCACTACTATCTTTTTTTCTATTACAGTGTTCAATTAAAAATCTCATAATGTTTTCCTTAAATTTAGTAAACTGGTAATAAAAACTCATTACCAGTTTTTTTAATTTCTAGGAATATACCATCCAGGAACGCCCAACATATATTTCGCTACTATCGATTCCACCTTTCATGTCATATTTACATTCTTCCACAAATTCTTCATCATCATACAATCCAACATCCACTTTAGTAAAACTTCCGCTTTTATGTATACTTGTAATACGAGCTTGAAGTTTCATCAAGTTTTTTAATTTTTCATTTTCTCTAGTAAGTCTTGAAACGTCTTCTTTTAGACTACTTATTGTAGCTTTTGCACTAAATGTTCTATGAATAATAGCCGCTGCTACTACCCCTATTGCAACCTTTGCTGCTGTTGTTGCAAGCACTCCTCCTACAACCGCTTTTACAGCAACTATTCCCCCAATAATGAATGGTATTGGCATAAAAAACCTCCTCAAAAATGATTTTTACCTTTCCATTTTTTTGCCTGCTTTTAGCTTATAGCAAGCTTCATAATTCAAATTATAATATTCTTCTTTGCTCATTCTGTTCTTAAAATAAGCCTCAAAAGCTTCATCAACCCTACATAACAATGGTCTTTCATTATAAATTGAACATTTGTTTCCTTCCAAATATTTACATACACCATCTCCCCTATCTAGTTCTTTGTATATCTCGCTCTTATCTAAATTCCTACAACACTCCCCACATGCACTACACTTAAACATTATTCATACAACCTCAAGGATTCCAAAAACAACCTTTTTTCCAAAAGCTTTTGCTTCAAATTGAGAAGAATATAATGTTTATGATTAAATATTTTTGCTGAAGAACAAACAGCCACGACAGACTTAAATCTTAAAGAGAGAAAATCTATTTGTAATGTATTGATATTACTATATCGTGCTAGACACGCACAATACAGGCGTAAGTAAGTAAGTAAGTAAGTAAGTAAGTAAGTAAGTAAGTTTGAATTTACACTGCATTTATATCAATCTCGCATTTTTCAATGTTTCCGTGTTTGATTGAACGAACTCCATTCTATAAATATTGCGTAAAAAGGTCAATAGAGATTTTATACTATTTGTGATAGTTCCCTACCTCACCTTTTCAACCAACCACTTACTCAAGCTTCGTTTGTTTCGACTAATGCTAGCTCCAATAAGAAAGACACTTTTGTTGCTTGCTATGTGCTTATCCTGATAGCCCATCTCTTTAATTTGATTAAGAGCATCTTGAGGCTTGCCACCAACCTTAAACTCAAAGATGTAAATAGCGTCAGCTGTTTCTACTTCCACGTCAGAACGCCCTTGTGATGAGTGTACCTCTGTCCTAACATACTGCCCCAGCAAAAGAAAGATAAGATAGATTGCTGTTTGATAATTATGTTCTCGCAAAAATAGCTTATCTTCTGGTAATGAATCGTATGGAATGCTTGCCATAAGTGCTTTTGTGAGAGTGAGTACTCGGTCTATATCACCTTTTTCCATTGAATTAAGAAAGTTATTAATCATAAAATGCCCTAAAGGATTGTTGCTAGCACTTGTATACACTTTCATTAAGCATTCAAGAAAAGCATATTTAACCTCATCATTTGGATAACCCAAAACATACATATCAAGCTTTTTATTATAATCTTTTATTGTTAGATAGCCCGATTGAAATAAAAGAGGTGCTAAGTTGGAATAGTCCATTCTATAATCATCTATAGCTCTTTGAGTTATTTCAATGTTACCCTCTAGGTCAGGGATATCAAAAACCTTTTGCTCAAATAGATGAACCATAAAGCTAGGCGTTCCACTTGAAAACCAATAATCCCCTAAGTCTTTTCTTTCAAAAGCAATACATAAGCTAAATGGATTATATATACGCTCTTCGTTTTTGCTAAAGCGATAGCCATCATATTTCTTTTTTAAGATGGACAACATCTCATCTTGCGACTTTTCATATCTGCTTGCCATAGCTTGAACTTCGTTTGAAAAATTATTCTTTAATTCTTCTTCTGTTATCCCACAAAGACTCGAGTATTTTTCATCAAAACTAATATCGTCAAGATTGTTTAGGTCAGAAAAAATGCTCACCTTGCTAAACTTGGTAACCCCTGTGAGAAAGCTTAAATGAATGCACCCATTTAAACTTTTAATCACACTATAAAATGCTTTTAACGTGGCTCTATACTGCTCTTGCAATTCTTGGTTTTCTAATGTTGCAATTAAAGGCTTGTCATATTCATCAATTAAAATAACAACCTTTTGGTTAAACTTTTTGTATAAAGCTTCAATAATTTTTGTAAATGCACTGCAACTATCGTTTGCTTCAAATTGAATATTGTAGTTTTTTTTCCATTTATCTATATGATCATTCAAAATTGTTGTAAGATCTTCTTCACTAAGATACTTTTGAGCATTCAAGTCTAGCTTTAACACAGGATATTTTTTCCAGTCTTCACATCTTTCAGCCTTTATTTTCTCAACAGCCAGCCCCTTAAAGAGTTCCTTCCTTCCTTCAAAATACGTTTGCAATGTCGAAATAAAAAGACTCTTTCCAAAGCGACGAGGTCGAGTGAGAAAATAAGCTCGTCCCACAATCTCTAATTGGGAAATAAACTGAGTCTTGTCAACATAAACGTAAGACGCAGTTCTCATTGTTTCAAAGTCTTGAATGCCTATAGGCATGTGTCTTTCTTGCATGCAGTAATTATAACATTAAAAGAGAAAGGGGGCAAATGCAAAAGAAGAGAGCGAAAAAGCTATATTGAACTACATAGTCCATTGTAATATTCATAGAATAGGTACAAATCATAAATTAAATTTACCTCCACCTATTCATAGACGGAGGTAGAGATATTTATAGAGGTTTCCTTTGTTAAAAATAAAAAATAGCCACCTTACTTTTTCCTTAATTCATTGATAACTTCTTGAGTTATATCAACAGTTGGGCTATACCACAAAATAGCTCCCC